>BJHB01000559.1:0-2046 GCA_014191415.1 Chloroflexota bacterium | reverse complement strand
GGTGTGTAGGTCCCGGTGGCGGACGCAGGCTTGACAGGGGGCATTGCCGTCTGGGCCGACGCCGACCCGCTTGTGCTTGCAATGGCTGCACCGCTTGCGATTGCCATTGCCAGTGCGCCACTGAGGATCGCCCGCTTGGTGATGATGTTCATGTGCCTGTCTCCCGTGTGATGTTCGGTGGTGGATCCGCTCCACCCGACCGACAACAGGAGTATCGGCAACCATTGCTAAGGCGATGTCAAATCGGTTCGCGTGGTTGCCAACGTCCGGCCAACCGTGTGTAAAGGAATGGGCGACCGTCCCGTGGGGCTGAACATCATTTGGTGCGATGACGGGATGGACGCTGCCATGGGGTAGATTACGCCCGCCCCGCTAACGTGCCCCGGGCAAGCAAAGCGTATTTGCATCAGGCGGCTATGGGGAGCGAAGCGAGGGCAAGCGAAGCGTAATTGCATCAGGCGGCAATGGGGTGGGGTCTGGGCGCGTGAGTTGAGGAAGGCAGGAGTGTCATGAAGGTTGTGATGGCGTGGTCCCACGGGGCTGACGTTCCGGCGTTACGCGCGGCGTACCCCGGGATTGAGATTGTGGAGGTGAAGCGTGCCTCGCTTGTTGATGTGATCGGGGACGCAGATGTGGTCTACGGCGGTGGCTTGACCGGGGCGGAGCTGCGGGCGGCGCATCGGCTGGAGTGGGTCCACGCTTGCGATGGCCTGGCAGATTCCGGTGTCACGGTGACGAATACGCGTGGTGCGCATGCCCAGACGATTGCAGAGCACACCTTCGCGATGCTTCTCTACTTCACTCGGGGACTTGGGCGCCTGATTGATGCGCAACGCGAGCATCGGTGGGCTGGCAACTACCTCGATAACGTCGGGATCTCGGGCATGACCTTCGGGGTGATCGGCCTTGGGCGCATCGGCACGGAGATTGCCAAGCGGGCCCATGCGTTCGATATGCGCGTGATTGCCCTCGACGCGAATGACGTGCCCCGCCCGTCATTTGTGGACCGCGTGCTGCGGGTGGATGGGTTGCCGACCCTCGTGGCGGAGTCGGACGTGATCGCGGTCGCCATTCCGATTACCCCGGAGACGCGCGGCTTCTATCACGCGGGGCATATCAACGCGATGCGTCCACGGTCCTACCTGATGGTGCTTTCGCGCGGTGGGATCGTTGACGAGGCTGCGGTCGCCTCGGCACTGCATTCGGGCCACCTTGCGGGTGCTGGCCTGGATGTCTTTGGCAACGAACCCTTGGAGGAAGGTAGCCCACTCTGGGGTGCGCCGAACGTCCTGCTGACACCCCATGTGTCCGGCACCTCGCACCAGACGACGAGTCTCAACTGGGGGATGTTCGTGGAGAATGTCGGCCGGTTCGAGAAGGGCGAGGCACTGCAGAACGTGATCGACGTGCGTCGCGGCTATTAGGACCGCGAACCGGGCGGGTCAATCGGAGGCCAAGTGATCGGGTGCGATGGGGTCTGGTGGAGCGACGAGTAATGAGACACGGGGGCGATGGGTTGGGGCGGTGACCTCGGCGCCCATGGCCCACCGTGTACGCCGGTAGCGCGACCTTACCCCACCTCCACCCCGCCTGATTTACATACGCTTCGCTCTACCCCCGGATTCTGCACCATTCGAGTCACGAACGAGCGTGTCAGGTACATTCGGACTGTGATACGCGAACGCCTCGGCCCGTTGGCGCATTCCGATCCGGCTCATTCTGTCCTCGTCCGCCATGTCTTCCCCCAGCTTGGGGTGAACGGCGACCGTGCCCGCATCCGGGCGTACCGCCTTGGTGGGTCGAATGCGGTCTTCGAGTATGAGGACCGTGAGAGTGGCGCGAAGGTGATCGGCAAGTTCTATGGTCGCCCGGGCGTCCCGGCGTCCGGGGCGATCACGAATCGCGTGTTGCGCGAGTTCCGGGCAATCGAGCGGATGCGTGGGATCGGACTGGACGGGCATCCCCATCAGGTGATGCGGGCATTTGCGGCCGTCCCGGAGATCGGCGGGGCACTCTTCCTTGAGCATCTTGAGGGGGAGACCATTG
>BJHB01000558.1:0-2053 GCA_014191415.1 Chloroflexota bacterium | reverse complement strand
TCATCCCGTCAGTCGAACTAACCGCCAGTGCGGGTCTGCTTGGCACCGAGTTCCACATCCTCGGCATCGGCATTGATCCGTCAACTGTGCTTCCCCCGAGAACCTCGCCGGGACGGGTCTCATCGGATTGGCTTCGGAACCAGGGCGCCGCCGTCTTTGCCGCCCATCCACACTGGTCTGGCCTGACCGTCGACGACCTGATGGGGCTCACCATTGACGGGATCGAGGCCTGCAACGGCGGCACCAACCTCGATAGCCTCAAGGGTGAAGCCTTCACCCACTGGGACGAAGGACTGCTACGCGGGGCATCCTGGACGGGTCTGGGCACCGACGACACCCACTGGCACACGCTTGACCGTGGAACCGCATGGGTGATGGTCCGTGCCACTGAACGGACGCCAGGAGCCCTGGTGAGTGCAATCAAGGCCGGCAACTTCTATGGAACGACAGGGCCAGCCATCAATGACGTTCACCTCGAGTTTGTCGACGATGGCCGCGTACTCAAGGTGCATGTCCATACATCGCCAGTGGCGGCGATGTACTTGAGCGGCCCCGGGGCACGAAGCCGGCACACGTTCCACGAGACAGCGTCGGGTATCACGTCGGTGACCGAGGTGGATCCGGCACGCATGTCGATCACCTCTCACACCTTCGAGGTGGACCTCACCGTCTCGGGCCCGGCCAGGTATGCCGGGAGAGGCACAGGCCAAAGGCACATCCGCGTGAGTTGCATGGATTGGAACCGCGGACGGGCATGGAGCAACCCGCTCTTCTTCTGATCAGCGCACTGGTCTCAAGCCATGCACGATGCCAAAGGCGTGTTTAACCGGGTGTTAACGACCGCTCCACAGGGCATCAATCCCGTGGTGGGACAGTCTCATTGACCCGGCATGATCCCGCCAATTGAGGGACGCCGGGAAATGAGGGCCGTCATCCATGGGAATGACCTTGCCACCCCACCACGCCGCCGGATTTATATGCTCGCTGCGCTCACAAGCGGACTGACAATGAACGCGACCGAGATGTCCCGATGGATGTCCGGCATGGGCGGACCACCACCCCAGGGACGGGGCGGACCCGACCAACTCATCGAGGATGCGGCCAAAGCGATTGGCATCGCCAAGGCTGATCAACCGACCCAACTCAAGGCTGGTGCGTCCATTGCAGATGTGGCTAAGGCCTCGGGGGTCGCCCTCGTTCCTGATCACGCGGATGAGTGAGACAATCTCGGCACGTCTCTCCACTGCGGTTTCGGGCGGGGGCCTCGCCAAGACCGATGCCGACGCGATGAAGGCAGACATGACTGGGCGCCTCGATGTCGCCTTGGCGCAGAAGGGCATGCGAGGACCGGGAGGCGGGCAACGTCCGGCAGGGCCACCCCCCCTCCACCGGGCGGGTCCGGCGGGAGTGGGGAGCAACTCATTGCCGACCTCGCCGCGTCGACGGGAACTTCCCTCCGCACTGCGCGTAGACCTTGCATCGGGCAAGTCGCTTTCCGACGTGGCGTCGGCAAACGGAAAGACGACCGATCAGGTCAAGGCATCCATGATTGAGTACCTGAAAAAGCGCATTGATGAGTCTTCCGCTACTGATAAAAGCGCAGACACCACCACATCGGTGATCGTTGCCCGCGCCTCGGCGTTCCTTGACGCTGCGATGAACCAGCCCGGATCACTCGTCGGGCGAGGCATCGCCGCCTAGCATGCGCATCGCGCGCGTAGTCCGGCTCGTCCGTATCGGCGATGCTCCGGGCTACGTCCCCCAGCCCGTGTCGGGATCCACGACCTCTCGCGGTACCCGTGCAAGGATCTGACAGACCACCTCATACGCACTTGTGCCGCTCTGGCGCGCCACGTCATCCGCCGTGATCGACTGCATCCCTTGGCGTCCGATCAGGACAACCTCATCTCCCGGTCGGGCATCGGGACTGTCGTTGAGGTCCACCATGCACATGTCCATGCAGACCCGTCCGACCAGTGGGGCGCGACGCCCACGCACGAGGACGTCTCCCCAGGTCGAAGGCCCCCGCCGCAACCCGTCTCCGTAGCCGATC
>BJHB01000557.1:0-2054 GCA_014191415.1 Chloroflexota bacterium | reverse complement strand
GGTCTCGCCGACGCACCGGGACCATCGCCCGGCGTCGCCCCCGGGCCGGTCGTGGAGGCGACAGGTCAGTGACCGCGGGCGCGTCATCCACAATCGATGCGTCCGTTCCATTAGCGAAGCGTCTGTAATCAAGGTGGGGCTGAGGTGGTGCCGAGTTCACGATCATTTTCAGCGACTGGGCAACAAGCCCTCGCCGGACCAACCGGTCACCTGCTTCAAGCCGCCCGGCAAGCGAAACGTCCACGACCGCACTGCCTCGGCGGACACGCCCACCCGGACGCGCTCCCGGCGCACCATCGGCAGCAACGTCGCCGCTTCCCGACACGTCAGCCAGTGAACGGAGCGCCTCCCGCATCTGCGAGGCCAGATCCAGCGTCTTGTTCATCGTCAGCAACAAGTCACCCTCACTCACGCCCACGCTATCCAAAAGCTCACCAAACGTCTCACCACGGCACCACGCCGTCAGCACACCGTGGAAACTGCGGTTGAGCCCCGAAGTGATCGTCAGGCCCACACGTTGCTCGGCCTGCACCATCTCGGCACCAAGCTCATCAAGCCGGTTCCGTACCTCCGACATGACTGCCGAGAGCCAGTACCGGTTGTAGCGGACCGTATCCCGGTCATAACAGAACCACGAGATCAGTTCCATCAGATCCGTCGGCGTCAAGGCGTCAAGCCAGCCCCGGCGGGCGGCATTCAGCAGCAGCAATCCATTCGGGTCATAGAGCGACCGTAACCCGACCGCAATCTCCGTCGGTTGCGCCAGACCCGTCCGGGCCGGTGTCAACGCACCAAAACGGCCCAGGACCGACACAATCGCATCCAGTGTCCTGGTGGCCTGGGTTGCCGCCTCCGTTTCGATCAGCGCCGCGTGCGCCTCAGCCTCCGTCACCGAGCGGAGGGCCTCGCGCTCACGTCGCCATGCACGGTCATGTGCCGGCCGGTGCGGGCACTTGTGGCACGGATGGCCACCCACGCGCTCCTGCAACATCGCCTCACGCGAGACGTGGGGCGTCACGAGGCGTTCAGTCAGTTCCAGCTGCCTGGCACGCCGGTCAGCCTCGAACCGGCCCAGATCGGGAAGTCCGAGGGCCGTGATGCTCGCCTCGAACCTCGCCCATCCCATCGGGTCCAGGACCGTCCGCACGTCGGCCAGAGGGAGAGCGTCCGCCAGAACCGCCGGAACCCCCACGCGCAAGACACCATCCCGGCCAGATGAAAGACGCGTGACCACCGACCATTGCCGGACCTGAATCACCTGCCCTTCCACCACGAATACCCCTGGGCCGGAACCATCCCGGCGCAGGAAGACCGACCACGCACCCCCGGAGGAAGAAGCGTCAGGGAACAAGCCTGCGCTGGTGTGGGGCGTACTCCCCGCTGCCGCTTCATCATCGGCTGCGGCATCCCGTGCCACCGTCGCACGCCAGTTCGATAGGTAGACCACCTCGCCCCCGGTGAACCCCTGGACCGCACGCTTCACCGCCACCGGGGATGGTGGGTTCCAGGGAAGGTGACCGGCATCACGAGCCGCCCCAGCAACCGCAATCCGCGCCCGTTCCACCTGCCGGCGCGCCTCGGCACCATCGCGCCGGAGCGCCGTGTACTCCACGATCGCGTCATCATCCACGTCCGGTACCGGGCACACGTAGTGCCTCTCGTCAGCCTCGGCACGCAGGTCCTCCACCTCGGCCATCGCCTCCTGCAAGGCATCATCGGTCTGGAATTGCCTCAGGCTCGAGGCGAACAGCCGCTGAAGCCGTTCGCGCCCCGTCCGTGTGCCATCCCACAGCGAGACCACCGTGTGATACCGAGGCGTGAACGCGCTTCGCACCGGCAGGAGATCGGCACCAATCAGCTCCTGCACCTCGGCGCACGTCGTCCACGGACTGTAAAGCGATACCGCGAATCCCCGCTCATCCTTGCCTCGACGACCAGCGCGACCGGACAGTTGCGAATACTCGTTAGGCAACAGCACCCGCCTCGAAACACCGTCATATTTCGTATGTTCGGCAATCACCACACTCCGCGCCGGCATGTTCACGCCCAAGGCC
>BJHB01000556.1:0-2056 GCA_014191415.1 Chloroflexota bacterium | reverse complement strand
CCGCCCCGGCATCCGCCGCCCCGCGGGCTTCCACAGTCTCCGGTCCGCGGGCATCCCTGCCCGCCCCGTCATCCATGTCCCGCGCCATCTCCGAGGACTCCGTCCGGGGCATCCTCTCCATCTCCATACCCGGTCGCGCACCGGTCGAACTCCGCACCGGCCTAGCAACCTCCGTCCCGGATGCCTATTGCCCCACCGTCCGCCACAACACCTACATCCGCCTCGAGGATGTCGGCATCGCCGGTGCCACCTTCGGCGTCGAAGCCGGTGGTGTCCTTTCATGGGTCACGCCGGACCAGGCCGGGTGCGTCAACTGGTCTGCAATCTCCGAGGGTGGCCTCACCTTCACCAAGGAGACCATCATGCAGTTCCAGCTCGCACGTGCCGTCCCCGGTGCCCTCCTCTGGGTTCTCAGTGGCGACCGCAACGGCGAACTCTACGAAGTCGACCCGAACGGCATTGCCACCTACATCACCGGGGAGAACTTCGCAGCCAACCAGGACCACTTCCGCCAGGTCTGGGCCAACGTCATCCCCGTCAGCACCTCTCAGGTCGACGGCCTCGCCTCCCGCGGTGCCGTCAGCCGCTAGCACCTTCTCTCCCCCCTCTCCCGTCGCAACGGGGGAGGGGTTGGGGGTGCGGGCCAAACCCCTGCACAACTGAACCACGCGCCCATCACGCAGCACTATCAAACACATGGCAATTTTCGGAGGCAATCGGTGATACGCGGATCATGGCGCCAGGTTCTCGTCGGCTTCGGCACCGCCATAGGTGTTGCCTTGGCCACGCTTGCCACCGTGACCGCCACCGCCGACACCACCCTGCCGACCGCCACGCCATCACCAGCCTCGGAACCGGCGCCAACCGCCGTCCTCGCCGTAACCACTACGCCACTGCCGGTAGTCTCGATCGGGCCCGCCAGCACCGCCTCAGCTACGGTCATTCCATCCGCGACCGCGCCGGCGACCGCTACCTCGATGGTCGCTCCATCCATGACCAGTACAACCGGTCCAGTCGCGACTGGAAGCCCGGCACCATCAGCGACCACCACCATCCAGCCGGCGAGTTTCGTGGCCCGACTTGCCTCGCGGGGCATCATCGCCACGGCAGCGACCGCGATGCCGTCGGTCGACCTGACCCTCGCGCCCGTCACCTCCACCGTCCTGGGACCAGGGCAGACCATCGCCCTCGATCTCATCATGCGTGCCGGGTCCACCGGGATCGTCGGCCTTGACGGCTACCTCAACTTCGACCCGACCCGCCTGCAAGTCACCGGTGTCGACACCACCGGAAGCCCATTGGAAACCGTTCTCCAGAGGTCCTGGGACAACACGGCCGGGCACCTGAACCTCTCGTACGGTGCCTTCGCCAACGCGTCCGGTGCGTATCCGTCCGGCTACTTCCGAGTCGCCCGGATCACCGTTCGCCCGACCGACAGTTTCACCGCCAGCAGCCCCCTTGCCACCAGCACCTTCACCTTTGCGTCCGACCACCCGTCGGGCCGCGAAACCGCCGTGCTTGCCCGTGCGGGATCGGTCCTGCGCAACGCGAACCCGGTCACGATCACCCTGAACCCAACCGCCCCGGCAGCACCGGCAATCGCAACCCCGGCGTCAACCAGCATCTACCGTGGCATTCCCGGTGACGTGACCTTCACGGTCCTTGGCACCAGCAACCAGCCACTCGCCGGCGCTTCCTATGCCGCCAGCTTTCTGCCGGGTGATGCCAGTACCGTGGTGCCGTCATCCGGCACGACCGATGCCACTACTGGACGCGCGACCGTCCGCGTCGCCCCAGACCGGAATGGCACCGCCACCAGTGGCATCGTCGACCTTGTCGTCACGGGGACCGGCGTTCCCGGTGGATCGGTCACGCTTAGCCGCCTGATCACGATCGCCACGCCGGTGAACGTTGGGGTGACCATCGCCACACCAACCTTCACCCTCCTGCATGGCACCGTCGACCTTCTTGCCACCGCGACATTCGGCACCGTGCCCGCGGGGACCACCTTTCAGGTTGAGTGGGCCTTCACCACCGATGCCTCAAATCCGGATAT
>BJHB01000555.1:0-2062 GCA_014191415.1 Chloroflexota bacterium | reverse complement strand
ACGTCGCCTCAGTACCTGACGCTGTAAATCGCACGCGCTCAAATGACGGGATTGCGTCGCACAATCCTTCAGCAAGTTCAAGCTGAGCCGGCCAGTCGTACGCGCACGCCATTCCTTTGCTCAGTGCTTGGGTGATCGCCTCGTTAATTCGGGGGTGTCCGTGCCCGACGAGCGCGGCACCATTCGACGTGACGAGGTCGATGTAGGGCCGGTGACCGATATCGAACACCGTTGACCCGGATGCCCGCGACACGTAGAACGGAAATCCGAGAGACGCATTCGCCCGCGCGCCCGCGGTAACCCCGCCAGGCAAGGATCCGTTGGCCCGGGCGTATGCGCGCTTATGGGCGTCCCCAAATGCTTCATGATCGCTCGGCAACGGCTCAGAAATCTCATCCCAAGGTGAGAGGGTTCGAGAAATGCGCGTGAACGGCAGTGACTTTAGATTGGGAGTAGCCGCGCCTGGAGTGTCCACATAGATCCAGCCCCGAGCGATCGGTCCGTACGTCCACCGAAAATTTGTCGCAGATTTAACCACTACAACGGAAGCATTTTCGGGCGACAACCCCGCAACCCGGTAGATTTCCGGGTCATAACACGCTACCGGACGAGACATCACCATGACCGACAATCCGGGGGCACTGTCAGGTCCGTCGTCCCCCTCAATTACGGTCACATCACCGAGTTCGGCGGTCAGCCCATCTCCGACGCCGGCGCCAAACCGAACGGTCGTGCCCTCGACATGTCGTGCGATACCGCCGAACCGAACCTTCTCGAACAGATTGTGATCGAACGAACCACCGAGATCAACCGTGACACGTGACCCATTTTGCGATTGCCCGATGCGTGCTGCTTGCGGATCAACAAGCGTTAGTAGGACCCTTGTCTCGCGGCTTGGAGCGGCGTCAATGATTGCCCGGAGGAGTGTGGATGAGTCTCCACACGCGCCAGCAGACGGACTATCCGCAGAATCGACTAGTAAGACAGGACCCGTGCCAGTCGCGTTGCGCGAATTGGTGATCACCGACGCCGAATTCCCCCGAATTGCCTCGCGAACGGCAACCCCAGGGTCAACAAGATCAACTCGAACCGCATCACGGACGTCCCAAAGGGCCTGCAGTACGCTGTTCATTCCGTCACTAGCTCCCGCAAGCTCAACGGCGGTGGCCGATCGGTCCAGAACCACGACACAACTGCAACCAAGGTCGCTGACGTCAAGCCACGGTTGAACGGTAAAAAGCGACGTCGAGAGCACTCCCGGCAGCTTGCCAACCTCCGCCTCAGCAGCTTTCGCCACGGCAACGGGCCCACCAGTCGTTTGAGAGTTCTCTGGTGGCACCACTAGGGGCAGTTTTCTGAACACTGTGCGAGGGCGGGGGCCGCCCGAAAGCGCACCGAAAAGGAGTCTGGCGCCCCTGACCCCAGTTTCACGCATGTCCAAATGCGGATAACTCGCGTAACCAACCAGTGCGTCGGCATTGGTGGCCATTCTCGAGGTGATATTCGCGTGCAAGTCCAGGGTGCACACCACGACAGCGGACGGACCAACACGCCGACGTGTCTCCTCCAAAAGCCGACCATCGAGATCCTCATCGTCGGCAGCGACCCAGGATCCGTGCAAGGAAAGGAGGACACCATCTACAGGACCACCGCGTACGGCAGCCTCCAGGCGGGCAAAATACGACGCAAACAGGGCGTCACGATCCGTTGGAAGAATTGGCCCACCGGTCGCCGCGCACGCATGCACCGTCGGGATGAGTGACACCCCCCATGCCCCTGCCTCATCTATGAAACCGCCCAACTCACTGCCAGTCCCGGCTGCACGGCGCAAAGACTCTGCCCCAGTCCGGAAAATACCCGTTTCAAAGTATGCAAGATCGGTGGGTACAGGCGAAAAACTGTTCGACTCTTGCAGCAAAGCACCCGTGACAATCCTCCATGAAGACCCGACCCCGGCATTCACGCTGTTCGATTGCCTCAGGTTCAACATTGGTTGTTCGCCTTCTCCTGCCGTGGTGTGACGGACTTCGTCGAGGATATCGCCACCGAATGCATGCCGTCG
>BJHB01000554.1:0-2063 GCA_014191415.1 Chloroflexota bacterium | reverse complement strand
CACGATGTGCTTCATGACTGCGACGTAGAAGGCTTGCAGGATCAGGTAGGCCAAGGTAGTCGCGCCGAACGCGGGCGCAAGCATGGTTGCGGAGGCGAGTGCGCCGATGGCGATCACGAGGGCGACGGCGAGGGCAAGGGCCGGTGGCACCACGCCGGCAGCGATCGGACGGCGTGACTTGACGGGATGGTGCTGGTCCTTCTCGCGGTCGAGGACGTCATTGACAAGATAGACCGCGCCTGACAACAGGCAGAAAAGGGCCGCTGCGATGACGGCACGGGCGACGCGGTCAGGATCACCGAGTTCGCGCGCGAAGACGATTCCCGCAAGGACGACACCGTTCTTGAGCCATTGACGGGGTCGAAGGCTGCGGACAAGACCCCAGATGATCGCGCCTGATGTCCCACCAACTCGCACCGGATTTACAGGAGCTTCGCCTGGCAGGTCACCCCGCGACCGCCCCGCCGGACGTACATGCACATCGGTTGCCTGGCGCAAATGGGGAGTACGGTTCGGTTCGTCCGCGGTGCCGGACTTCTGGCCCGCGGACGGTGTGTCAGTCATGCGATAGGTTCTCACGATTGCGCAGCACAGTCACATGCACCCGATCTACAGCCGCTTCGCCTGTCCCGCCACCGGGCAACTCCCCTTCGCCACACGATTGGCAGTCGCATCGCTCAAGTACCTCCCGCCCCCCATTGCCCCTGATTGCAATACGCTGCGCTTCATCGTGCCCGGATTGCAGCGAGGACTGACGTGACCTCGGAGCCCCGCAGGGCGACGAGAGTGGCTAGGTAGATTGCGCCTCCGATGACGGCCGCGGATCCGAGGTACAGGATAAGTGTCACGGTTGACGTGGGTGGCACGACCAGGACGGTTGCGCCGGTCAGGGCAAGGGCCATCGTGCCGGAAGCCACGGCCACGCGCAGCATCGCGCGGATCCGGGTGGCCGTGATGTGGATTCCGTGCCTCATGAGGTAGACCGCGAGGATGGTCGCGTGCGCCCCGTGTTGCACCGTGTTCGCCAGCACAAGACCTTTCATCCCTAGTGGATCGACGGTGGTGATGGCGACGGTGGCGAAGATGCCGGCGCACGCCACGCCGGCCAGGACGGGCACGCGGGTGTTCTGCACGGCATACAGGGCGGCGATGAGTAATTGGTCGATGGCAACAAAGGGCAGTTGCGGGGCGTACCAGAGGAGGGCGGTCGCAGTGAGTGCGACACCCGCATCGTCGAAGGCACCGCGTGCAAACAGGAGACGCACAATCGGTTCGCGTAGGACTATCGCGCCGACCATCAGGGGGGCCACCAGTACCACGGCGGCGGTGAGTCCACTCCCCAAGGTCTGCCTGAAGCCGGGCTCATTCAGGCCGTTTCGTCCATACCGGGCAAGGACGGGCAGTGATGCGGTGGACAGGGCGGCTACTACGAGGCCGAGTGGCAGCTGCACGATGGTAGTTGCATATCGCATTGCGGCGAGACTGCCAGCCCCGGTCTGGGATGCCAGGCGGGTGTCCAGGATGATGATCGCGGCTGAGACGACCAGACCTCCGGCGACTGGGCCATAGAGGCGAAGGATGCGCCTCACGGCAGGGTGGCGCAGGTCAAGGCGGATCCGGAGACCGACGGCACGCTTGGGCCACATGAGCAGGACCTGGCCGGTGGCGCCGACAAGCATGCCGATCACCAGGCTTGAGACCCCAAGCCACGGACTGAGGGCAAGGGCGCCGATGATGATGCCGAGGTTGTAAATGGCCGGTGCGATTGCCGGTCGTGTGACGTCGTTCCGTGCCAGGAGCATCGCCTGGAAGATGGCGGCGACTCCCATCAGGATCACGGTGGGCAAGGCAAGGCGGACGAGCAGCGATCCCTGGGATTGGACCTCGGGAGCGAACCCGGTGCCGAGGAGTTCCATAAGTGGTTCGGCCACGATCGCCAGGGCGATCACGATCGGGATGAGGACGGCGAGGGCAATCCCAAGGACGGCACCGGCGACGGCACCGAGGTCTCCGGATTGGACGTCTTTCGCCCAGGCTGCCGGGCCTGCGTCCAGCCGGGCAGG
>BJHB01000553.1:0-2064 GCA_014191415.1 Chloroflexota bacterium | reverse complement strand
CCAGATCGGCAACCACAAGATCCAGCTGCACCTTTTCAAGGGTCGCGACCGGGTCGATCGGTCCATCATTCGGCACACTCGGGTCTGTGAAGGCCCGAACCACGATCACGAGCGCATCCACGGTCCGCAGTTGCCCAACCCAGGCCACTTCGCTCCGGTCACGCGACCCGAAACCAGCACCGGGGAAGTCAAGGTAATGCACCTCGGCCGGGGTCGTCTTCTTCGGCGAAAACATTTCGGTCAGGCGATCCAGACGCGCGTCAGGAACCTTGACGACGGCAACGTGCGTATCCTGACCGTACCCACCGGCGGCCACCGGCGCTTCACCACCGGTCAGTGCATTGAAGAGCGACGTCTTGCCGCTTTGGGGCAGTCCGATAATCCCGAGGCGCATCCCGACCCCTGTTCTCCACAGTCGCGCCGACAGTGACGCGCCAAAGAGAGTCTACCGGTGCCCTCGGTCTCGAGGCATCAGGTCACGCTAACTGCGGGCGTGCAAGAGCATGATCTTGAGGCAATCACAAGCGGAACCAAAATCAAACAGAGGCTTCGGGGAGGAGCCGGGCCGGGATAACTTGGGGTCTTCGGTTCAGCGGATGACCTCGAGAACAAGGGGTTCACGGACAATGTCCGTCGCCGACCACGTGAAGGCGGCCGACACTTCGGAAACCAACCCGTCACCCGACCCAATGGGCTCGCGCGAATGCACAACCCCCAATGACTGGCCCGCCTTCACCCTGTCACCCGCGCGCACGGCTAGGACAATGCCGACCGCCGGGTCGATCAATGTCCCCTTCGTAGCTCGACCGGCACCCAGGCGCATCGCCACCTCTCCAATCGCCAATGCGTCAATGCGAGCGACCACACCGTCCTGCGTGGCGACCACTGGCGTTCGCCACGGTGCCAACGGCAATGTCTCTGGATGATCGATCGCATCGGGAGAACCACCGAGCAATGCCACCAGATCACGCAGGCAACGATGGGCGTCACCGGAGCTGATTGTCGCCTCTAGCCGGGTTCTGGCCTCGCTGATCGTCGATGCCGCACCCGACACAACCATCACCTCCGCACCCAGGATCACGCACAGTTCAAGCAAGTCGCTCGACCCGCCACCACGGAGAGTGGCGACTGCCTCCTGCACCTCCACGATGTTTCCTATCGCCATCCCCAGCGGCTGATCCATCGACGTGATTACCGCAACGATCGCCAGCCCGGCCGCTGACCCAAGATCGACCATCGCCCTTGACAGATTGCGGGCGCCTTCCAAGGTCTTCATGAACGCACCGCTGCCAACCTTGACGTCAAGGACGACCGCCCGGGCCCCCGTGGCAATCTTCTTGCTCATCACGCTACTCGCGATCAGCGGGATCGATTCGACCGTGCCAGTGACATCGCGCAGTGCGTATAGGCGACCATCCCCGGGCGCAAGATCTGGGGATTGAGCCGAAACCGCTATGCCTCGCGTCCGGACGGCTGCGGCAAAATCGGAAATACCCAGTTCGGTATTGACCCCGGGAATCGCTTCCAGTTTGTCAATCGTGCCACCGGTATGCCCAAGTCCTCGCCCCGACATCTTGGCAACTGCACATCCTGCAGCAGCAAGCATGGGCACAAGCACGAGCGTGGTCTTGTCTCCAACGCCGCCCGTGGAATGCTTGTCCACCACCGGCATCGTCAAGTCACTGAAAGAGAGTTGCTGGCCACTTTCAACGAGCGCACGGGTGAGTTCCGCGGTCTCCACTGCATCAAGGCCTCGCCAGCAGACAGCCATCAACCATGCAGACATCTGGTAATCCGGGATGTCATTCCGCAGATACCCTGCGACAAGCGACGCAATCTCGCCGTGTCCGTGCCGCAGTCCAGTGCGCTTCTTGTTGATCAGGTCGACGGCACGCATTCCAAACACCTCCAGGGCATGGCAAAACCTCGCCCGCCTCCACATCCCCACTACCTCGCGATGCGCGGACCGGGATTCGGGGCAATTTCTTGGGTAGGAAAGTCTCGGGATCCCAAGTGAGATTGATGATAGTGCGGTGGTTCTGTCAACGCCCGCCGTCGACAACC
>BJHB01000552.1:0-2065 GCA_014191415.1 Chloroflexota bacterium | reverse complement strand
CCTTCGCACCCGTCAAACCGACGGCCTCCGTGACACTCTGCGTGTCGACCATCATCGAGAAGAGGGCCGCGCTCACGACGCGAAGATCCGACACATCGCCCCGGTCTTCCCTCATGTATTCACGCGCCTTGGCCAATGCGGCTGACCGGGCCAAACTCATTGCCTCGGCCAACTCGTCACGGGTGATGGGAGCCGAGGGCGAGGGACGGATGACCGTTCCCTCGCCCAGCGCCACAACGGTCTGCGCACTGGGGACTGCCAGCATCGCGCGCCGCGGGATCGTTCCAGCGACATCTTCCGCCTCACGGAGAGCACGCTCGACCGAAGTCAACAGCTCTCCGGGGTCGACCTCCGTCGCCGAAGTCACTGGCATGGGCGCAACACCAACCCCCAACACACGCACTTGACCGGGGTCGGAACGGTCATCTCCAGGATGCTCGGGCTCGACGACAACCGCCTTGATCAGGCCCGTACCGCAATCGATCACCGAGAGGAGGGATGAACCTGGTGACGCTATCAGGTTCCACTGGCCACCTGCGTCCCGATTGCGACCCGGTCCTGCGACAACTCGTCGCCGGATCGCCGCCAGACCACTCCCGCCAATCCTGCCCAGCAATTCCGCGATCGTCTGGCGAGGCATTCTGCTCATTCCCTGTGTTTCGACCGGCATCCACGCCGGATGCATGGGGTATGCAATCGCAGCCCGTACGACCGCATCTTCCGTCAACCCGCGAACGAAGACAGAACGATTCCCCGGGCGCGAAGGGCACCTCCGTGGATCAGGCGCACCGCGCCAGACACAGGCATCAGAAGTTGGAGGCGCCCCATCGGGATGGAGACGCGTTGCCGGCGGGAAGCTCCGCGCCGGCAACGCGTTCACGCTGTAAGGGCTGTACGCGCCGTGGCAATTCCCCGGGCAAGCGCCCCACCTAGCCGGGCGGGATCGCCGCCACCACCCTGAGCCATCTCCGGGCGTCCACCGCCCCGCCCACCTAACTCGGCAGTCACTTCGGACAGCACCCGATTTGCGCCCACGGTACGCGAGAGATCCCGATGCGCCGTAGCGATCACCTGCACCCGGCCGTCCACCACAGACGCCAGGATGATGACCGACGGTGCGCCAATCTTGTCTCTGAGCCAGTCGGATGCTTCTCGCAGACGGTCGAGCGTAGGCGCGACGGATGCGGATACCTCGGCCCCAAGGACGGCGACAGTCTGCCCTCCGGCATCAGCAAAGGTCTGGATTTGAGCCAACGCGTCCGACAACGCATCCTGTGCCTCCCGCCGTTCGGAGGCCTCAAGACGCCGACGCACGTCGGCAAGCTCAGCCAACACGGTGTCGAACCGCGAACCAACATCCTCACGGGTCGTGCCGAGCCGCGATGCAAGACCATCCAGAAGGATTGACTGGTGGTCGAGGTGCGCCATCGCGGCGGCACCTGCGAGGGCCTCGATTCGACGGATCCCCGAACCGGTGCTCCCTTCCGAAAGGATCACGAACGGGCCGACATCACCGGTTTGGAATGCATGCGTCCCACCGCAGAGTTCTCTGCTCAACGGAGCGTCATCGCATGCATCTTGACCAAACAAGGGGGTTGGAGAGGGAACCGTGACGACGCGGGCAAGGTCACCATATTTCTCGTCAAACAGGGCCAGTGCCCCGATCTTGACGGCGTCGGAGGTGGGCATCTCCACAACCGAGACCGGCAGGTTTGCCCTGATGGCCCGGTTTACCCATTCCTGAACGGCGCGACGTTCATCTGGCGTGAGTGACTGCCCATGCGCAAAATCAAACCGCAAGCGATCAGGCGTCACGAGTGAACCTGACTGGTGCACGTGTTCGCCAAGTTCGGCGCGAAGCGCGGCGTGGAGAAGGTGGGTCGCCGTGTGGTGCGCCATCGTGCCCCGGCGCGCATCCTCGTCAACCTGCGCGACGACCAAATCTCCCTCGGCAATGGCGCCCTCGATGACGCGACCCACATGCACAATCGCCCCCTCGCCCTGGGGTGACTGGGTTGTCACGATAGCGATTCGTCCGTGAGGGCCAGTGAGGATGCCGGTATCG
>BJHB01000551.1:0-2070 GCA_014191415.1 Chloroflexota bacterium | reverse complement strand
CGACTCCCCGTGTAATAAACACGGGCCTCCCAGGTCACCCCAGCAAGGGTCCGCGCACACAGCGCACTGTACGCCATCCCCGATCACGCTGCGCCCGAGAAATTGCCGAAGCACACCCCGCTTCCGGTCAAATCATCAAGTGATGACAACAACGTTAGGCTTTCTTCACCGGGTACTCTCAAGCAATGGAGCGACGCCGAGAGCCGCAAACGTCCGTCAAGGGTGGATACAAGTGACTTCGCAACCCCAACCATTACCCGACGCCGTGCCCGGTCAACCCCCGCGTGACCGCAGCTTCCGAGCGCGAATGCGCCGGATCCCGGGTGGGTCTGGATTAGCCATTGCTCTTGGCGCAATCCTGTTCAGCAGCGCGATCCTCGTTCCGCTCTCATTTGATGGAATTACCCGGACGACCATCGCATTCGGTGGGCCACCCGCCCTGACCCTCTCGGTGACCATGACAGGCCGAAGCATCACCCCGTCCGAAATCCATGTGCCACGCGCATCCGCAGTTCGTGTCGAAGTGAAAAACCTCGACGGACCACGTGACGGGCACCGTCTGAAGACCTCAGGGCAGCAGTACGACGTTGACATCGCCGTTTGGGGCGGCCTCGCCAAGTCCGATACGCTCCTCACCGCACAGAAGCCTGGCCGGTATCCACTGATTTGCAGCATCAGGGGTCACGTCTCTGAAGGAATGGTCGCGGTGCTCGTTGTCGACTGACCCTCGCGCGCCTGATCGTTCGCAGAGTTGATCAGAGGGGTCCACCGATAAAATCTGCGAGAGGTGCTTTTGCGGCCATCAGAGCCTGAGCCGCCGGCAGTTGGGCAACCCCCCTTCACACCGCCATCGAGTGCAATTCAATCCAGGGAGTGATCGTGTCAACACGCGCCTACAACATTGGCCTGGTCGGTGCCACTGGTCAAGTCGGCAAGGAGTTCCTGAAGATCCTCAACGAAGGTGTCCGTCCAGGGCTCCGGGTCAATGAACTCCGTCTCTTCGCCTCGGAGAGAAGCGCAGGACAGACCGTTTCATGCCTCGGCCAGAAGTGGCAGATCGGGTTGGCTTCTCCCGACCCGGACCTGTTCAAAGGGCTTGATTTCGTACTCACCGCCATTGGGGACGAACTGGCAAAGACCTACGGACCCGCGATTGCCCGATCTGGCGCATTGAATGTCGATAAGTCAAATGCGTGGCGAATGCATCCCGACGTCCCGCTTGTCGTGCCGGAAGTCAACCCAGACGCAGCGCGCGAACACTTCGGGATCATCTCCGGACCAAATTGTTCGACTACCCAGATGGTGGTCGCACTTTGGCCACTACACCGAAGCAATCCGATCCGCCGGGTAATCGTGGATACCTATCAGGCCGTGAGCGGCACTGGCTGGCGTGCGGTCGACGAACTTCGCGACCAGACATCTGCCATTGCGTCCGGGGAGCACCCCGAAGCTTCTGTCTATCCGCATCCGATCGTCCAGAACCTCATCCCCGAAATCGGGGGATGGCGCGAAGGGGGGTACTTCAGCGAGGAACTGAAGATGATCGATGAAACCCGCAAGATCATGGATATCCCCGACCTCGCGGTTCAGGCCACGTGCGTCCGCGTGCCCGTCATGGTCGGTCATAGTGAAGCCATTCATATCGAGTTTGAGCACGAAATGGACCCGTCGGAAGCCCGTGAAATTCTTCGCCGGACGCCCGGCATCATTGTCGTGGACGATCCGAAGGAACATTTGTACCCGACCCCGGTCGCAACGGCAGGTCTCGACCCGGTGTATGTGGGGCGCATTCGGCGGGACCCGTCACACAAGCACGGCCTTTCGATCTGGGTAGTCGCCGATAACGTACGCAAGGGAGCCGCCCTCAACGCCATCCAGACCTTTGAGCTGGTTGGAAGGAATGGTTGGTTCCGCGGAAATCGCGACCAGCGTGATCCCTTCGAATCAGTCAAAGCCCACGTCGGTTCGCCGACGGCCGCCTGACGCGTGACGACACCTTCAGCACGTGACAACCGCAATATCCCCGGCGATGTCTCGCAAACCGGGCATCCTCGGGGCCGTTCCGTTGCC
>BJHB01000550.1:0-2078 GCA_014191415.1 Chloroflexota bacterium | reverse complement strand
CTGAAGTCTTCCGCATCAGCGTTCGTAGGGGATGACGTGCCGACGGCAATCAACGGAACTGGAGCCGGGGGAGGGGGTGTCGGGATGCGCGGTCCACCGGGTTTCCGGCTTGATGGACCCTGATCGTTTACGCCCGGAAGAGAACCGGCGGCCGCTGCCTGTGAAACGGGCTCGTGGCCGTTCTGCATGGAAGGAGTATTGGTCATCGGTGCCCATTCGTGCAGACATCCAGGTCTCCGTTTGCCGCCATGGCTTCAGAAGTGTTCGGTGAGAACAGGCGAAGAACCCGCACCTTGCCATCACTCGTTCCATGGGAGACCTGAAATCGCGAGCGGATGGCGGAGTTGATACGACCGCAACATCACCAGGTAGGTGCTCACCCGAGCGACAGCACGCGCGTCGGAACGGACTTGCGCGGCACCATGATGCACACTCCGCATAGCGGGTGAAGGCTGGCGCGGATGACGGAGCAGCGCCGTGCAAACTTACCGTGAAGAACACGCACACGAGGCCCCCAATGTCGGCAACAACTGAACCGGAGAAGTCCCGCACCTTGTCCCACGTGCTCGTGACCGGAGGCGCCGGGTTCATCGGGAGTGCATTTGCACGGAACTTCGTGATCTGGCATCCAAATTCCCGCGTCACAGTCGTTGACAAGCTGACCTATGCGGGCAACTTGAGCAATCTTGCTCCAATTTGGGAGAACCCCCGGTTCAGGTTTGTCCAGGCAGATATCTGCGACTTTGATTCGATCGCACCCCTTGTTGCGCAAGCAGATGCGGTCGTCAACTTCGCGGCTGAAAGCCATGTGGACCGGTCCCTGAACGATCCTGACGTTTTCGTCAGGACAAACGTCCTGGGAACGAACACGCTGCTTCGCGCCGCCCGTGCCGCTGAGGTAGCGCGCTTCGTGCACATCAGCACCGATGAGGTCTATGGGCATGTCGCGACCGGAGCAGCCGCTGAAGATGCCCCGCTGAAGCCCCGGAATCCATATTCGGCAAGCAAGGCCGGCGCCGAACTGCTCGCATTCTCCTACTTCACCAACTTCGGATTGCCGGTCATGGTCACCCGCGGATCAAACACGATAGGTCCATACCAATACCCGGAGAAGGCGACGCCACTCTTCGTGACGAATGCAATCGACAATCTCCCCATGCCCATCTACGGCAGGGGCACCGCGATCCGTGACTACCTCTACGTTGACGACCACGCCGCTGCCATAGACCTGGTCCTGCATCATGGGAGGCCGGGTGAGGCATACAACGTTGGCAGCGAGGATGCGTTGAATACCGTTGACCTGGCGCAACACATCCTCACGCGCCTCGGGAAACCCGAAGCGTTGATGACATTTGTCACCGACCGGCCGGGGCACGACCTTCGCTATGCGATCGACAGCACCAAACTGCGGGCACTGGGATGGCGGCGCGCCTATGACTTGCCCGCGACGATGGACGCGACCGTAGGTTGGTACTCGCGCAACGAGGCCTGGTGGCGACCGATCAAGTCTGGTGCCTTCAGGGAGTACTACAAGCAGCAGTACGGCAAGGATCTTGCATCGTCGGGTACCACGACAGCTCCTGCAGGCAAGGCATGAGGGATCCATACCGCATTATTTGGCCGCTGCTTCGCTTGATCGATCCGGAGACTGCGCACCGCAGGGCACTCCAAGCCCTTCACTTGTGCGAGTGCATTCCCGGACAGCTTGGAACCGATTTTCTGGAGAGGGCGTTCGCAGTCCGCGACCCACGCCTTGCGGTCACTGCTTTCGGACTGCGGTTCCCGAACCCGGTTGGACTGGCCGCTGGCCTGGACAAGGATGCCCACGCGCCCGGCGCGTTCGCGGCGATGGGATGCGGGTTCGTCGAAGCAGGGACGGTGACGCCACTGCCACAACCCGGTAACCCTCGACCACGCATGTTCCGGCTCATCGAAGATGCAGGGCTCATAAACCGGCTCGGGTTCCCGGGTGTCGGCGTGGAACGCGTGCGGGCACGCCTCTGGAAGTGGCGCGATGGCCTACCCGGTGGCGCCATCCTCGGGATCAACATCGGCAAGAACTCCTCGACACCGCTTGA
>BJHB01000549.1:0-2079 GCA_014191415.1 Chloroflexota bacterium | reverse complement strand
TGCAGTCGGCATGGCTGCTGCCGCTGGCGACACCGATATTTCGGTGATCGTGGCTGTGAACCGTGGCGGAGAGGTTGTCGCGCCGTGCGGCATCTGTCGCGAACTCATTTCCGACTACACGCCTGATGCGGCGGTAATCGTGCCTGGAGCGGAAGGACCGGAACGCGTAAGCATTCGTAAGCTGCTCCCCAACAAGTACACGCGGCCACGGAATTGATCGGCTAGCGCGAGGCCGACGATCTTTTGCGGGCTCCGCTACCTCAGTAGCTGAAGCGCCACTGAAGGCGGTTGGTTCGCCTGTGCGAGGATCGATGTTGCGGCACGCATCAGGATGTCAGCGCGGATCATTTCGCTCACGTCAGATGCGATATCCGCGTCGGTAATGACACTCGTCGCTGCGGACGAATTCTCGGCAGCCACCGAAAGTGAGCGGACCTGGCTTTCCATTCGGTTCTGTTGCGCGCCAAGCTGGGCGCGTGCGGCGCTCACCAGATTCGTCGCGGCGTCAAGCACCGTGATGGCAGCCGCTGCTTCCTGCCTGCTACCAACGCCAATCCCTCCGGTATCGGCGTCCGAGAGTGGCGTTATTCCCGAAGATATCCCGGTGCTGGTCAGTTGGAAATAGGGCAGTGTCGCGGAGGAACCTGCAAGGCGTGCTGACGTGACGCTCCCGGGCAATCCGAACGTCGTTGGCGGAGCTGCTGCGCCCGACCCGAAAGTAAGCGTCTCAGTCGTGATGCCAGAAAAAGTGAATGAACTCGTGTTCCCGTCGAACCCGACCGATGCCCCAACGATGTTCAATCCACCAGACCCTGTGACAGCGGAGATGGCGGTGGTCATCTGTACAGCCAATTCGTCAAACGTGTCCGAGGACAGGTAGACCACCGACGCCGTATTGGTTCCGTCAGTTATGTCGAACGTTCCAGAGGCCCCGAGTTGGTCGCTTCCTCCAGCGTTTGGCTGTTGCGACGATGTTGCAATTCCAAGGCGGGCAGCCACGGTCCCCGTGGTATCCGAAATGGAGAACGTATCCCACGATGTGAAATAGAGTACTCCATCGGCGTGTTGGACACGCACATCAAGACTTGCCTGGTTGTCCCGGATCACATCTCGCACGTCCAGTAGCGACGAAGTGTCCACATTGACCGTTACCGTGACCGGTGACGACGCGGCACCAGTTGGAGTGACTGTCACCGTGCCGCTCTGAATCTGTGACCAAGCTGGAGAGGGCCTTGACGTCGCCCAGGTCCTGACCTCGTGCACCCGGAATACTTGCAGGGAACATGTCACCGGCATTCGCGCCAATGTACGATCTCAACATGCGAGCCATACTCACCATGGCTTCCGGGGCACGATCTGCGGACACACCCGAGAACCGTTGCTCTCGGCAGTGGTTCGGCGTATGCGTAGTGACCGCTATTGTGCTGATGTCGTGGGTTAGTCATCCGGCCCCCGTTGCCACAGCCAGTGACTCCCAACCGGCAGTCGTCGACGTCCGGGACACTGCGTTTGCCGTCGCTTGGACGACCGCGTCTGCGTCTCAATCAACGGTTCGGTGGACAGCTGTCGGTGGTGCTTTTCAGTCGACGGCTACAGATGTCCGGGGACCGGCTTTCATCGGCAGGACACATTTGGTGCGCGTGACCGGGCTCACGCCGGCCACCGAGTACGAGTTCTCAATCGTGTCCGGGGCGGGCGTAGGGGCGGGCGTTTCGACGCGCGTCCGCACCGGACCGGGCATCTCGATACCGTCACCGGACTCCATATTGGGCCGGGCTGTCGATCCCGTCGGCCGGGCAGTCCGTGACGCACTCGTTACCGTAGTCGTGCGAAGCGGCAATCGTGAGACGGGGCCAATGATCGCCCTGATCACCGATAAGGACGATGGGTACTGGACCGTCAATCTGGGGAACGCTCGCGCGAAAGGCGAGTTAGGGGCGTTCGTCGCTGGGTCGGATGCGCGAGTCTCGGTCACCATCGCCTCCCCGGATTCGGCCATAGCTACCGCAGAGGCTGATGTTGAGGTAGCGCGCGCGGAGTTTCCGGCAATCAAGGTCGTCGGTGCGCCCGTCGTGACAC
>BJHB01000548.1:0-2093 GCA_014191415.1 Chloroflexota bacterium | reverse complement strand
CGACTGGTTTCCGGTCGATGCATTGCCCCCACCCCACGCATTCGGGTTCGGGCAGCACAACGTCGTCCGCGCCTGCCTCGAACGGCACCGCACCACGGGGCACGCACCATGAGCGCCGGCCAAGTCCGTGACACGCAGGTACGCGGTTGCGCGGACGTAGACTGATCTCCAATGACGATCACGCCACCCAACCACGACACCAACGGGCTGGAACGCCTGATCCTCGTTGGAGGACGATCCCATCCGGGGTTTACCGAAGCGATTGGCGCCACCCTCGCGCACCCCACCGATCCCGTCCGACTGAGAACCTTTTCCGACGGTGCCATCGAAGTGAAATACGAGGCGAACGTCCGCGGCCGTGACGTCTTCATCGTGCAGACCGGCCATGCCAACCCGAACGACCACCACATGGAACTCCTGTTCCTGATCGATGCCGCACGGCGTGCAAGTGCGCGCAGCATCACCGCCGTCCTTCCCTACTTTCCTTATGGCAAAGGTGACAAGAAGGACGAACCCCGGGTCTCCATCCGCGCACGCGTCATAGCCGACACACTGGAGGTGGCTGGCGTCGACCGGGTCCTCACCGTCGATCTCCACGCCGGGCAGTTACAGGGTTTCTTCCACGTCCCGGTCGACAACCTTTACGCCATGACCATCTTCGCCACCGAGGTCGAGCGGCTCGCCTCGGCCGGGACCGTCAACGCACCCGTCTTCATCGCCCCCGATGCCGGTCGTGCCAAACTCGCCCGGGATTACATGCGTCGTCTCGCCCACCTCGGTGCCGGGGTTGCCATCGGCGACAAGGTCCGCCCCACGCAGGATGAGACCAGCGAGGTCACCGCCCTCCTTGGATCCGTCACCGGGCGGGATTGCATCATCGTGGACGACATCATCTTCACCGGCGGCACGCTCTGCAACATGGCACGCGCCGTCCACGACGCCGGTGCGAAATCGGTCCGCGCCATGGTCACCCACGGTCTCCTGACTGGTGACGCGTCGGTCCAGATTGATGGCAGCCCCCTGGCCGAAGTAGTGGTCACCGATACCGTCCCCTTGCCTGCCGCCGCCGGCACCCGGGTCCGCCAAGTCTCCATCGCGCCACTCTTCGCCCACGCCATCCGATCAATCTGCGAAGAAACCTCGATAAGCCGCCTCTTCGAGTGATCTCTCCCGTACCACCTAGCCTGCAGATACCCGAACGCCGCTCGCGCCATTGCCCGAAGCGTCTTCGGCAAGAGGCCAGGAGGTGGCCAAGCGAAGCCCCTGGAAATCATGGGGCGCGGGGATGGGGCTAATCCCTCAGGGTCAGGCAGGCGCCTACCTCGGGGATTCCCCCGATGCCCCGCATCCCCCGGGGGAGGACGCTGATCCCAGAGACATTGCAGGGTCGACCATCAGGTTCGCGCCGTACGGTGCAACCCTGGTGGCCATCGCGCACTGAATGACCTGCGCCGAATCGTTCGGCGTGGCACCCATTCCGGCCGACCCCGTGATGCCGGTCTGGGAAGGTCCCACCAATGACGGTTCTGAAACCCGGCGCACACCCGCCCACTGATCTCCAAACGTTAGCCACGCCGCCCCTCTTCAACCGGGAGGTAGCCGTGAGTGGCATGTCCGGTGGCGTGGCTGCCGTCCTCGGCGTGGCCGGGCTCGTCGGCGCCGTGATTATCGGGTTCGCCTACGGAACCGGCATGCGTCCGAACATGCTGGGATCCAATCCCGGACCACGAATACCCGCAAACCCGTCGCAATCGACCGCCCGGACAACCGATGCCCGGGCCGAGACACAACGATTGGACGTCACGGCGCGCGAGTTCGCATTCACCCCGGCCAAATTCAGCATCGAGAAGCCCGGACCACTTGTGGTGAACTTCACCAACGCCGGTGTCGTCGAACACGACTTCACGATCACAGGCGTCACCGGTCGGGCGTATGCGCTCCCGGCATCGAAGGGAACCGGCACGTTCGACTTGACCAAGCCGGGCACGTATGCGGTCATGTGTTCGATACCCGGCCACAAGGAAGCCGGCATGGTCGCCACCCTTGTCGTCGGCGAGAAAGGCGGCACGCGACCTGTTGCAGCAACCGGGTCT
>BJHB01000547.1:0-2094 GCA_014191415.1 Chloroflexota bacterium | reverse complement strand
CGCGTGGTCATCGAGGATGAACCCGGTAAATCCGTTGTCTCGCAGGGCACGCATCACGCGCAACGGCTTGAAGTTGCCCTCCCCGAGGAAACATTCCTCGAATACCGGGACTGTTCCCCTGACATCGCGGAAGTGAACATAGGCAATCTTTCCGCGCGGACCAAGGCTTCTGATCGCCTGAAGGACGGAGGGTTCGCCGCCCATTTCCGAGACCGTCCCAAGGCACAAGTCAACACATGACTTTTCGCTGGGGACGAGGTCAACGGCCTCCTCAAGCGCAGCCACACTGGAAAAAATGCGCGCCACCCCGCCCAGAACTGCAACTGGCGGATCGTCTGGATGAAGTGCGAGTGTCACTCCGGCCCTCTCTGCAACCGGGACAATGCGTTCCATGAACCAACGGTAGTTCTCCCACAGTGCACGCGGGCTGATCTCTACATGATCGATCAAGTGTGCGCCGCGTACCCAAGGGTCGCTCAATCGCTTGTCACGGCGTGCAATGAGCACTTCGCCGCTTCGGTTAGGGTCCTCAGCAACGGTAAGGTCAAACCCGTTGACCAGCGCGTCTCCACGACCGGACTTCCGCATCCAAGTACGCCAGACGGAACCGGGCATGAAGTTGTAGCCAAGCACGGAAATGCCAGCACGGCCGATGTTTGTGATCGTCGCGCAGACGTGCTCAATCTCTGTCTCGCGCCGCGGACCTCCGACCATGCAATGTTCGAAAAACTGGTTCGGAAGGTTTTCGATTGCTTCCAATCGGAGGCCGGCCGCCTCAACTTGCTCACGAAGTGCCTGCAAGTCGGCAATCTCCCACCGGTGTTCGCCCGGCAAGTCAGGTGTATTCAGCTGGACGCCCCCCACCCCCAGCTGCTTTGCGTATGCAATCGCGTCGGAAGTAACGCGAGGCAACTGCCCTACGGCGATTCTCATCTGCAACGGTGACGTGCTCATGCGATTTTCCTCAAGTTCCTACCGGTGGGGAGCCACAGCTGTGTCCAAACGTGGGGTGAGCGTACCGCCGGACCGTTTCCGGTGGCCACTATCAATCGTCCAGCGAAATCACCGGTGATTTGCCCGCAATTGTCGCTCGCCATGGCTCGAAATGGGGTCATGATCCGTATGATGGTCGTCGCCCCGCGTGGACACCATCCTTTCGGGATTAGTGTCCGCAAATTCGATAGGGGCGACAGGTTAGGCGCAATGGACAGCAAGGCCGCTCATTCCCACCGAGTTCTCGTGACCGGATCTACTGGCGCAATTGGCGAACCGCTAGCGCAGCATCTCGCACTTCGTGGACATCAGGTTCGAGGGTTCGCTCGACGGCCTTCAACCGGTCTTGCCGACTTCGTTGAGGGGGATTTGAATGACAAGGATGCCGTTCGCCGCGCAGTCGATGGTGTCGACACCATTATTCACCTGGGCGCCTACCCAAACGACGCGGACTTCATGGATGTCCTCCTCCAACCAAACGTGGTTGGGCTTTACTACATCTGTGAAGCGGCGGTTGAGTTCGGTGTGAAGCGTCTTGTGTTGGCAAGCACTGTCCAAGTCATTACAGGACAAGAGATATTTGACCGTCCTGTCCACGAAGAAGATGGACCGGCACCGGTCAATCACTATGCATTGACAAAGGTTTGGGCGGAAACTGCGGGAGCGATGTACGCGCGGGTACACAAGCTCTCGGTCATCAGCGCACGAATCGGGTGGTATCCGAGGAATACGGGTGAATGCATCCGGCTCGCAGCGAGTCCGCATGGGCCGAACATGTTCTTCAGCCACACCGACTCAAATCGGTTCTTCACCCGATGCGTCGAGTCAGACGCTCCTCACGCCGGGGAATCAGTGATCCTGCACGCGCAGAGCAAGCCAGTTGGCATTGCGCGAATGGACGTGGGGACGGCACAGGAGATCATTGGGTACGAACCTCAGGACACCTGGCCGGACGGTCTTCCCTTCCCGATTTCCTGAACTTCATAACGCGGGGTCACGTACACCAATCGTCAACAGGATGTTGGCGTAGACGCGCTGTTCACCAGTGGAGACTGCGAGTGCCACGTCTGGGGCACTCGCAGCGTCATAGAAATCCCACCG
>BJHB01000546.1:0-2100 GCA_014191415.1 Chloroflexota bacterium | reverse complement strand
GTGGGGCCGTCTGGCGGATCGTCCCGGCCGTCGAAAATGGTTGATGGTGGGCGGCATGTGCGTACTAGGCATTGTCCACCTTGCATCGGCGCTCGTGCCTCATTGGGAGTGGCTTGTTCCCTTGCGGTTCATTGAGGGACTGGCAATCCCCGCCCATCAAGTGGCAAGCATGGCGATGATGGGCGACCTACTCGCCGGCCATCCCAATCGACCGAGGCTGATCAGTGCCTACCGGATGTCCGGATCACTCGCGTTCAGCGTCGCGATCGTCGCCTCAGGCGCGCTGTCTCAGGCGGTTGGCTACGCTGGGAGCTACTTGGTTGCCAGCGTCTTCTTTGCAATCGGGGCTGCGACGGCTGCGACCTTACCCGCGGTGGTGCATGTAGATGTTTCGGTTACGGGGACCTCGGCGCCCCGCGTCGGGTTCGGCGAACTCCTGACCGGCCCGATGCGTCCGGTCCTGATCCTCGCCCTCGCGTTCGGGTTGCCGTTTTCGATGGTCTACTCTGTCTGGCCAATCTGGATCGCGAATGAACTCGGGTTGGGACAAGCGACGTACTCTCAGCTGTGGGGGTTGGCAGCGTTCGCCGAAGTGCCTTTCATGCTAGGTGCTGGGTGGATGATTGGCCGGGCCGGTGCGAACCGGACATTCACCTTGGGTCTCATCGCCTTCTCCGCGGTCTACTGCGTCTACCTGATCAATCCTCCCATTGAAGGTTTGTTTCTTGCACAGGTCGTCCGCGGCCTGGGCTTTGCCGCGTACACCGCCACCTCGCTCACCATGGCTATCGAACTAGCCCCGGTGACCGCGCGCGGGCGGGCTGCCGGCCTCTACCAGTCGGCCCAAGGCCTCGCCCAAATCACCGGGAACTGGATCGGGCCCCCACTTGCCGGTGCCTTTGGCTTCAGGCCCATCTACGCCCTGGCAGCCGTTGCGGTCCTCGGCGGGGCGGCGTATGCACTGCGGATTGCCAGACCGACGCCACAAACAGACCTTTGAGACCCATGCCCGGGGTTCCACCATGCGTGAAGAGGTGGCGTTCCAACCCTTGTGCGACGCGGCCGGGTATCGTCACCTCGCAAACTTCAAAAGGCTGACCGGAGTACTTCATGACTGGATTTCCCCAACCGCCGATCATTGGCGCCGGCTGCGAAAACCTAGCGTGGGTCAATGCTACTTTGGCTTCGGATGCGACCGGCGGGAAGCACGTCATACTCCCCGGCCAGATGCGCCCTCTGCGTCCGGACTGGCGAGTGGTTGGTCGCGCTTTCGTGGTTCAGGCGTGCCAGGATGACAACCTTGCAGTGAACAATGCTGTCAAGGCGCCACCGACGCCGGGGTGCGTCCTTGTAGTTGGTGGCCACGCCTCGTCGCGTACGGCCACGATTGGTGACCTGATGGCGCACGAGTTCCGCAACTTGGGAGTTGCGGCGATTGTCACTGACGGATTGATCCGCGACGCGCAGGAACTCAGGGACCTTGGTATGCCCGTCTGGTGCAGGGGAACCACGCCCACGGCCTCAGTCAAGTCCGATCCGGGACACGTTGGCGGCAGTGCCGTCGTCGGTGGCATCGTCGTTCGCGATGGCGACTACGTATTTGCCGATGATGATGGCGTCGTGATCTGGCCACATGCAGAACTTGACGCTCTGGTCAGGAATGCCGAGGCTAAGCGTGACACTGATGACGCCCGCATGATCAGGTTGCGTGCTAACGCCCCCGAGAACCGATAGGGTCGCAGCCTCCGAGTTGAAGGAATCACGAAGATGAGTACGGTCAAGGTTTCGCCAGATTCGCTACGCGGTCGGATTGCCCGCATTTTTGGACAGCTTGGCGTGCCAGATGCCGACGCCGTGATCGCTTCGGGTCACCTCGTCGAGGCTGACCTCCGCGGGGTCCACTCCCACGGTGTGATCCGTGTTCCTACCTATGTGAAGGAACTTCGCGCAGGCCTCATAAACCCGCGTCCGACGATTTCCATTGTGTCCGATCACGGCGGGCAACTCGTGGTCGATGGTGACAACGCCCTTGGGCAAGTTGCGGCGAACCATGCGAACGAGATCGCGATCGAGCGCGGTCGCACGCACGGGATGGCTGCA
>BJHB01000545.1:0-2101 GCA_014191415.1 Chloroflexota bacterium | reverse complement strand
CATCGTCTCGTCAATCGTGTCGCCACGAGGCAACGCACGATCGGGGGCGGGCCCCGGCATCACCTTCCGTGCCATCGCGACCCCGAAGTTCGCACTGTATGGCCTCCTTGTTGCCGTCCACTTCGGCTCATACATCGCGTCTCTCGGGTTCACCAGCACTGCACACTCACTCGCCATCACGTACACCGCACCGGTCTTCGTCGCCATGTTCGCCCACGTCTTCCTGCACGAATCGATCCGTCCACAGGCATGGATCGGGATCGCCATCGCCGTGGCCGGCGCGGTCTTCCTGACCGGGTTCGAACCGACCTTGACGACGCGCAGTCTCATCGGTGACGGAATGGCCCTGTTCACCGCGGTCACATTCGGCATCTACTCCATCATCGGGCGCCAGGCCCGAAACCAGCACACACTATTCGAGTATGCATTCGGGGTCTACCTTTGGGGTGCGATCTGGCTTCTTCCCGCCGCCATCTGGACCATGGGCGGGTCAACCTATGACGTCGTATCCGGTTTGGCAATCATTGCCCTCGGTGTCGCCCCGCTCGGGACCGGGCATACGCTCTACAACGCCGCCCTGCGACGCATCCCAGCCACGGCTGCCAACATCATCGCCATGTTGGAAGTGATCGGGGGTGTCATCTTGACGGCCTGGCTCTTCGGCGAAATGCCAACATCCACTTCCGTTGCCGGGGCAGGGGTGATACTGACGGGCATCCTGATCGTTGTCTGGGAACCCTCTTCGACGTAGTACGATGACGCGCGGCACGTGTCGGCGAGCGCCGGGAGCGTTCGCATCACCAGCCCATCTGTGTCATACACGCGTCGCTTAGCCCACCCCACCGCGCCGTGATGTCTTTACATTTCGCTTTAGGAGAGAAAACCATGACTACCCCAGCAACCGGCATCGGGCCGTTCGACCTTACCGGGCGGGTGGCCCTCATCACTGGAGCCAGCCGTGGCATCGGGCGCGCCATCGCAATTGCCCTTGCCCACGCTGGCGCTTCGATCGCCGCAATGTCGAGAACCGCTTCCGACAACGAATCTCTCGTGGCTGAGATCGGACCAGAACACGCCATTGCGATCAGCGGTGATGTGAACAGCCGTGCCGACAACGAACGTGCGGTCGCCGAAACCGTCGCGCATTTTGGACACTTGGACATCTACGTCCCGGTTGCAGGCACGAACCGTCGCAAGAAGATCGTTGATGTGACCGAAGACGACTACGATTTCGTGGTCGGGACAAACCTTCGCGGTCTCTATTTCGGGTGCCAGGCAGCGACCAAGGCGATGACCCCAGCCGACGGAAGTGCACGCGCGATCAGCGGCAAGATCATCACGGTCGGTTCCCTCGCATCCGTACAGGGCGTCGCCCCCGGAATGTCCGCGTATGCCGCCAGCAAGGGTGGTGTCGCCCTCCTGACCAAGGCGCTCGCTGTCGAGCTTGCTCCAAACAACATCCAGGCGAACTGCATCGCTCCCGGATTCATCCTCACCGATCTCAATCGCAACTTCATCGGAGTCGAACCGAGGAAGACATGGGTGCTTTCACGCATTCCAGCCGGGCGGTTCGGCGCACCAGCGGATGTGTCGCCAACGGCTGTATTCCTTGCGGGAGGGGCTTCAGACTTCGTGACCGGCCAGGTCATTGCGGTCGACGGCGGTTTCCTTGCCGGGTCCGATTGGAACCAGGGCGCCTGATTGACTCAAAGTGCCGATGGGAGAAATGACACCTATGACAACCCAGCACCGAGGCCTATTTGCAATCCCGGTCACCCCGTTCACTGATACCGGCGCATTCGACTAAGCGTCCCTGCGAAGCACGCTCGCGTTCTGCCTGGAAGCCGGCACACACGGAATCGTCACTCCAGTCAACGCCAGTGAGTTCAGCACGCTCTCCACCGAGGAACGACATACGGTCAACCGGGCAACAGTTGAAGAGATCTCGCGCGCAGGCAAGAAAGGCATTGTCCCTGCGGTCATTGGTGTGTGCGCCGAGACGACTGCCGAAGCGGTTGCCTACGCCCGCCATGCCCGCGATACCGGCGCCGATGCCGTGATCTCCATGCCCGCCTACCACGAACCTACGGACGAGGCGCAC
>BJHB01000544.1:0-2122 GCA_014191415.1 Chloroflexota bacterium | reverse complement strand
GCGAGTATTTGACAATCTCGGTGACGTTGTCGGTCACAATCTTCTGGTTGATGAGGAGAAGGTCATCGCGGCTCATACCGGGTTTCCGGGGCGCGCCGGATGTGAAGACCACGACATCGCTGTCTGGCGTGAGCGGGTAATCTCCCGGCAACGTCGCTCCTGTGATCTTGCAGTCGTAACCGACGATCGGGCCGGCTTCGGCGAGGTCAAGCGCCTTGCCTTGTGAAACCCCGTCAAAGACGTCGGCTAGGACAAGGTCGGCAATGCCGGTCTCAGCAAGCCGTTGGGCGACTGACCCACCGACGTTGCCTGCTCCGACGATTGTGACTTTCTTTCGCATGGTGTTCTCCTCAGGTGAGTGTAGCGATTTGGCGTGTTTCATAGAAAAGGCGCCCACCCCAGAGGGTCGGCGCCAGTTGATCAATCTGGGAGTGTCACGCCGGTGTTTACCGGGTACCTCCGAAGGATGCCTTCGTGAATTCGCGGTTCATGCGGGCGATGTTTGAAATGGATATTCCCTTGGGGCACACTGCCTCGCACTCTCCTTCGTTGGAGCACGAGCCAAACCCTTCGGCGTCCATTTGCTGCACCATCCGGATGGCCCGGCGTGAGCGTTCCGGGCTTCCTTGCGGAAGAAGCGCAAGGTGCGACACCTTGGCACCCACGAAGAGTGCCGCTGAGGCGTTCTTGCACTGGGCTACGCAGGCTCCGCACGCGATGCAGGCAGCCGCGTCCATGGCCATGTCAACATTCTGCTTGGGAACCAACACCGCGTTAGCATCTGGAGCAGCGCCGGTGTTAACAGAGATGAAGCCTCCGGCAACGATGATCCGGTCGAATGCGCTTCGATCGATGACGAGGTCTCGGACGATTGGGAATGCTTCCGCGCGCCACGGCTCAACGACGATTTCATCACCGGAGTGGAAGGTGCGCATGTGCAGCTGGCACGTGGTTGTCCCGGCCAACGGGCCATGTGCCTTGCCATTGATCATCATGCCGCACGATCCGCATATGCCCTCTCGGCAATCCGAGTCGAAAGCCACGGGATCCTGACCACTCCGAATGAGTGATTCATTGAGCACGTCAAGCATTTCCAGGAACGACATGTCGGGCGAGACGTCATTGAGTGTGTAGTCGACCAGTTTGCCCGCAGCATCCGGTCCCTTCTGACGCCAAACCTTCAACTGGATCTGCATGGAATTCGCCGCGGAATGACTGCCCTCTAGGACGGGACGCGCTTGAGCAACCATTGCTGACCTTCCTGGTCCCCACTTGCGGACCCGGCGCGATTTGATTGGTCCTCCGAAAATGGAAGAGACCATTCGTCACCTTCCTACCTCCCGGTACCGGGCTACTTGTAGCTCCGCTGGGATGGGTGAACGTTTTCGAAATCCAGTTTCTCGCGGTGCAGGACTGGTGCGGTCCCAACGCCGGTGAACTCCCACGCAGCGACATGGGCAAAGTTCTCGTCGTCGCGTAGAGCCTCACCCTCAGGGGTCTGGCTCTCTTCACGGAAGTGTCCACCGCATGATTCGGCTCGTTCGAGCGCGTCAAGTGCCATCACTTCCGCAAACTCAAGGTAGTCGGCCACTCGGCCGGCGTACTCTAGGCTACGATTCATGTAATCGTTGGTCCCAGGAACAGAGACATCACGCCAGAACTGATCGCGAAGGGCAGGGATTTCAGACAACACCTTCTTGAGACCCGACTCGGTTCGCGCCATTCCAACGTAATCCCACATCAGGTGCCCAAGTCGCCGATGAAACTCGCGAGGCGTCGTCTTGCCCTTGACACCAAGAAGATGCTTCAAATTGTCATCAACGCGTGAAGCGGCCTCATTGAACGCCGGATGATTGACCGGGGCATCCGAGAAGCGCGTAGACGCGATGTAATCTGGAACAGTGTAGGGTGCGACGAAATACCCATCCGCAAGGCCTTGCATGAGCGCTGATGCCCCAAGACGGTTGGCACCGTGGTCTGAGAAGTTTGCTTCGCCAAGAACGAAAAGCCCTGGGACGCTGCTCTGCAGGTGGTAATCAACCCACAACCCACCCATGGTGTAATGAACCGCGGGATAGATACGCATTGGCTGGGCGTACGGATCCTGACCTGTGATGCGGTT
>BJHB01000543.1:0-2128 GCA_014191415.1 Chloroflexota bacterium | reverse complement strand
CGATGATCACCCCGATGTCCCGTTCGGAACACAGAGGCATCAGTTCCGCAAGTGCGCTTTGATCCAGGAGTGTGTAGCGACCTGCCACCAGAAAGCAGTCCAGGTGCGTCTCACGCGCGAACCGCGAAAGCATCTCCGACTGATTCATGCCCGCCCCAATTGCCTTGACAACCCCAGACGTCCGCAACACGTCCAGCGCCATGTACCCATCACCACTCGCCTCGTCCCAGTGGTCGTCCGGGTCATGCAAGTGGAGGATATCGATTTTGACCACCCGCATCCTGGCCAAACTTTCATCCAGCGACTTCATGATGCCGTCAAACGAGTAGTCAAACACGGGTTGAGTGTCAGGCCCGGACGGTGGTCGGAGAAGCCGGCCTACCTTGGTCGCGATAACACGATCCTCCGGCTTGAATGATGAAAGCGCCCTGCCTACGCGTCGCTCGGATAACCCAAGGCCGTACAGAGGTGCAGTATCGAAGTGCCGGACGCCAATCTCCCACGCACGTTGGACAATTGCCTCGACAGTTCCTTCGCGGTCAGGGTCCAGTGCCCTGCCGAATGGTCCGCCTCCAAGAGAAAGCTTCGAAACAGTGACCAAGGACCTGCCCAGGCGGATCTGTTCTGCGGGATCAACTGGCATCCTGTCTCCCCGAACGACGCTCCGGAACCGGTCCGGCATCGACTAATTTCGCAGTCTATCAACCGTCCGCTCTCCTGAAACCGTGCGGCAGCATCACGCGACCGGGCACAATCCAACGTCAACACCGTACGCGCCGGCGACAGGGCAAAATGCAATGACCGCGAACTCTCCTTTGGACCTCCCCTTGATTTCCTTGGTGCATGCGCTCTCGACCGGTGCAACCTCGGCGCGCGCACTATTGGTCGAGATACTCGAACGTTTCGATCAAGTTGAACCCACCTTGCAATCCTTTGCGAGGATCGACCGTCGTGCCGCCTTTGAACATGCCGACGAAGGTGACCGTAGGCTGCGAAACGGACAAGCCCGTGGAGTGCTGGAAGGGATCCCCGTGGGGATCAAGGACATATTTGATACGGCCGGGATGGTTACCGAATACGGCACACCGGCATTCACGGGACATGTGCCAAATCTCTCGGCTGAAGCCGTCCTATCCTTGCAACACGCCGGCGGCTACGTGCTAGGCAAGACTGTGACTGCGGAGCTCGCCTATTTCCACCCGGGACCAACCGTCAATCCTTGGAACCCGCACCGAACACCTGGCGGATCATCAATGGGGTCCGCGGCGGCGGTGGCCTGCGGTCTCGTCCCTGGTGCCATCGGGACACAGACGAATGGCTCAGTCATCCGTCCGGCTGCATTCTGTGGAGTTGTCGGATTCAAACCCTCGTGGGGCCGCCTCTCGATGGTGGGCGCCCTGCCCTTCAGTCCGACGAACGACCAGGGAGGGGTATTCGCCCGCGATGTTGCCGGTGCGGCCGTCCTCGCATCTATCTGGGCGAATGAACCGCTCGACGCCTGGCTGCGTTTTCCGGACTTGGATCTGGACTGGAAACCACGTATCGGGATTGCTCGGACCTCCGACTGGGAGAGTGTGGATGAAAGTACGCAAGAACTCTTCCAGAGCATCGGGACCATGTTGGAAAAGGCTGGTGCAGAGGTCCGGGAAATCGATGTCCCCACCGAGGTCGATGGGCTCGCGCCTACCCACAGGACCATCATGTCGCGTGAAGGTGCGTACGCGCTTGCTCAGATCAGGGCAAACCACGACCCTGTCCTCAGCTCAACCCTGAAAGCCTTTCTGGATGAAGGCAGCGCCACCGATGACGCCACGTATGAGGCTGCCCATCGGACGAGGCTAGCGGCGATAGCCTCCTTCGCAACATGGGTGCGCCCGTTTGACGCGATCATTGCCCCCGCAGCCCTCGGAGAGGCTCCGGCACGGGAGACGACCGGAGATCCCCGGTGTGCAACCCGCTGGCAATCCGTAGGCGCCCCTGCTTTGGCACTTCCGGCCGCGCTCGGTAGTGGCGGGCTTCCAGTTGCAATTCAACTCGTCGGTGCGCACGGCGCCGACGCACGACTGATACGGGCCGCACGATGGGTTGAAGCACGGATCGCAGGGCCCGGCCGGCCCGACCTTGCCGG
>BJHB01000542.1:0-2135 GCA_014191415.1 Chloroflexota bacterium | reverse complement strand
CGCGGAGGCCCTTCCGGTCAGCCTCACCCGGACCGGCGAGATGGTCGTGAACATGGTTACCGGGCTTGCCAAGGTGGTGGTCCGGGAAGCTCCGGCGGAACTAGCCGGTCCTGTCGGGATCGCCGAGATGACAGGCCGCGCAGCGCGGGCGGGCACCCCGACGTTGCTCCAGTTCATGGCGTTCCTGTCTTTGAACCTTGCGATTTTCAACATACTTCCAGTCCCCGGCCTTGATGGTGCCCGACTGTTATTTGTAGGCATCGAAGCGGTGAGGGGTAAGCGTGTGAATCCTCAGGTAGAAGGGGCCCTGCACCTTGCGGGCATGTTGCTGCTGCTAGCGCTCATGCTGGTGGTGTCTTTCCGCGACATCCAGAAGCTCGTGGCATCGTAGACGTGTCCGCAAGGAGCGAACCCGGGACAGGCGAGAACCTGATCGCGGGCGATGTCCGACTGACGCCCATGCGTCGGCAGTACCTATCGCTCAAGAGCCAGCATCCTGACGCGATCCTGTTTTTCCGTCTTGGAGACTTCTACGAGACGTTTGATCAGGACGCTGAGACGTGTGCGCGAGTACTCCAGATCACCCTGACTGGACGAGAGATTGGTCGCGGTCAACGGGTTCCAATGGCAGGGGTGCCCGCCAATGCCGTGCAGGGCTACCTTGCCCGCATGGTCCAGGCAGGATTCAAGGTCGCGGTTTGCGAGCAAATTGGTGAGACCGAGCCGGCTACATCCGGTGCCCGGGCCATGATGTCCCGGGAAGTGACCCGTGTGGTGACCGCGGGCACCGTCATCGAACCGTCGATGCTTGACGGTCGCCGAAACAATTACCTCGTTTCTGTTGTTGCGACTTCGGCAACGGATGATCGGAAGGTAAAGCGAGGAGTTCCGGACGAGCGTGGGCGCGCCCTTTCGTGGGGACTGGCGTACGCGGATATCACGACTGGCGAGTTTGGCTGTGCCCAACTCGACGGCGATGATGGTGCAGAAATCGGTCGCGAAATTGCGCGCCTCGATCCGGCGGAGTGCATCATTCCTGCGATTGAGCGACGCGTTCGGTCCGATGACGAGATGCCGACCGTTGAGTCGGTCGCGTGCGCTGATCGGCACATCTCATCTTGGGAGCCTCATCAGTTCGATTTGGCGACGGCGCGGGCGTCCCTGCATCGGGTTTTCGGCGTGGCGTCCCTTGTCGGCTTCGGCTGTGAGGACCGGCCGATGGCGATTCGGGCGGCGGGCGCGTTGGTTGCATACCTTGAGCGGACACACCGTTCGCGGCTACCTCTTCTCGATGGGTTGATCACCTACGACCCGTCAACCTATTTGCGGCTGGATCCTTATTCGCGTCGAAACCTTGACCTCGACGACGATGGATCAACGGGCGCACGGGGTGGAGGGCCGGCTCGTGTGACTTTGGTACGTGTCCTAGATGAGGCGCGGACGCCAGTTGGCAGCCGGATGCTGAGGCGATGGCTTGGACAGCCGCTGTGTGACGTTCATTCAATCTCGCGCCGACATGATGCGGTTGAGGGTTTCGTCCGGGATGGCGCGCGGCGTGAGATGGTCCGGACGATCCTTGGCAGGGTGGCGGACATTGAACGGCTCGCCGGCCGCGCGTCTCAACGTCTCGCATCACCCCGAGACCTCCACGCAATCCGAACGTCACTGATTGCAAGCGCCGAAATCGCACGGACCCCGGCGTCAGGAGCCATCTCCGGGACCGTTGCAGATTCGGCAATCCAGGCCGTGGTGATGGAAATCGACCCGTGTCAACACATCGTCGATTTGATCGGTAGTGCGGTTCATGTTGAGGAATCCTCCACCGGCGCTGGATCACCCAATAGTCAGGGGGCCGGTTCGGACGACGCTGCCGAAGGAAAGACCGCGCGATCGCTGCAGACCGTTGGGGCTGAACGGATTATTCGGCCCGGGCACAGCGTCGAACTGGACGCACTGATCGCAAACAGTCAGTCGTCGCGAAACTGGATCGCGCGCCTGGAGGGAATTGAACGTGATCGGACTGGGATCCGCAACCTGCGGGTCGGGTTCAACCGGGTTTTTGGGTACTACCTTCATGTACCGAACAGCTATCGGGGGCCGGTGCCGGACGGCTACACGCGCAAGCAGACCCTGGC
>BJHB01000541.1:0-2142 GCA_014191415.1 Chloroflexota bacterium | reverse complement strand
GCCGCTACCGAGACAACCCCGTAGCCTCCCATCGCCATCTTCGGGAAAGTGTCGCCATCGTTGCCACTCCACAGCTTGAAGTCGCTAGGGGCTCCAGCCAGGATCTCGGCCACTTGGTCCAGGTTCTCGCTGGCTTCCTTGATCCCGATGATGTTCGGCACGTCGCGCGCGAGACGAAGGGTGGTTGAAGCATCCATGTTCCGCACGGTCCGGCTCGGAACGTTGTAGACCATGCACGGCAGTGATGTACTCTCGGCAATCGTCCGGAAGTGCCGGTATAGGCCCTCCTGAGGCGGATTGTTGTAGTAGGGCACCACGAGCAGCACGCCATCAGCAACTCCGGCATGTTGGACCGCCTCGGTCAACTCGATGCTCTCGTGGGTGCTGTAGTTGCCGGTGCCGGCGATCACCTTGGCATGCCCCGCCACCGCATCACGCACTGTGCGGAAAAGGCCGAGCTTCTCTTCAACGGAGAGGTTTGGTGATTCGCCCGTAGTCCCCGAGACGACAATTGTCTGGGTGCCGTTCGCTGCCAGGATGCGTGCCATCCGCGCGGCCTTCTCGTAATCGACTGCCTGGCCTGCACCATCCCGATGGAACGGCGTGACCATTGCGGTGATCAGTCGGCCGAACTCGACCTCGCGTGCGCTCATGTCTTCACCCTCTCCGTCTCAGCGTTCCAACCCAAGTAGTGTTCCAAGTCCCACGGTCAACCCGGTCGTCTCCATCGCGTGCCGAATGGCAATCACCGCGCCGGGCACATAGGAATCGTTCGACATCGCATCATGGCGAAGCGTCAGGGTCTGCCCCGTCCCGCCAAAGATGACTTCCTGATGGGCAACTAGCCCGGGGAGCCTGATGCTATGGATGCCAATCCCGTTGGCTTCCCCGCCACGAACGTCTGGCACCGTAACCGTACGGCTGGGAACCCGCGTGAAACTCCCCTCACGCTCGCGCTGCATGAGGCGAGCTGTGTGTACCGCGGTTCCCGATGGTGCGTCGGCCTTGCGATCACGGTGGTATTCGATGATGTCGGCATGCTCGAAAAACCGGCCGGCAATCGCCGCGAGGTGCATCAGGACGACTGCGCCAACGGAAAGATTCGGCGCGACGACCCCTCCAAGGGAACGGTCAGCGCATGCCCTTTGAAGTTCCTCTAAGTCGCGATCCGAGACGCCACTCGTCGCCACCACCGGCCGGACCCCGCTGGCAAGCGCCGCCAGCGAATGTTCCATTGCAAACTCGGGGAGCGTCGCCTCAAGGAGGACATCCGGACGAGACTCACGGATCATCGTTCCGACATCACGGTAGCGCGCCACGAGGGTTTCACCAACTCTGATCGTATCGTCATCGCCCTGTCTCCGTGCGATGCCAACGATTTCCATGCCGCCAACGGCAGCCAGTCCGCGAGTGACATCAGATGCCAAGCGACCAAAGCCCGCAACCGCGACGCGTATCCCAGATTGCCCGCTCATTTCCGGGCGCATGGTAGCATCCACCCTTCTTACCCCGTCTGCCACGCACTGCCTTCAAATTCGCATCTGTTAACGAAGAAGCCGGTCACCAAGGCCAGTGGCCCCGGAAACCGGTTTCATTGAACGAATTATCGGGCTGATGGCTACCGAGCCAGGCACTCGTGCCGGACCCGGCATCGCCGGAATTACCGCGGGCCCATCGGACCGCGTGGGCCGCGTGATCCGCCGAACGAACCACGAGGTGGTCCGTCGCGTCGGGGTCCACCCATTCCACCGCCTGGCCGGCCGCCACTCGGCGGACCGCCACCGCCCTGTGGGCGACGCGCCAGGGCCTCGTCAGGTGTCTGCCCTTCGATAACGGCACGGCGCGAAAGGTTGACTCGTCCCTGCCCATCAACTTCGATCACCATCACCATCACTTCATCGCCGACCTCGACGACGTCCTCGACACGGTTCACCCGTGTTTCGGCAAGTTCTGAGATGTGGACGAGGCCTTCCTTGCCGGGCATGATCTCGGCAAAGGCACCGAAGGCCATCAGCCTGGTGATCTTGCCCATATAGATCATTCCGACCTCGACGTCCTCGACAACCGACCGGCCCACCTGCGCGGCCCGCTCGGCACCTTCCGGGTTCGGCAACGAGATGTTCGCCATTCCCTGATCGTCGA
>BJHB01000540.1:0-2145 GCA_014191415.1 Chloroflexota bacterium | reverse complement strand
CCCGGACCTGTGTCCTCCGGGCGTGACATGGTGCGGAGTGATCGGGACGGAAGTATTCGTGGCGTTCGGCCGGCAACACGGCAGAATCGCGCGGATGGAGGCGGACCCGCCTCCGGTTCCACGCGCGCCGAGAGCGCTGTGCCCCCATCTGGGCCATCCGTCGAGACTGACACAGAGGATCTTCGGCTCAGTGCGGATGGCACGGTGCGAATCCCCTGTGACGGTGGTGGGGCACTCGACGTCGCGACTGTTCCATTGCTGGACCTATCGACCGGGCAAGGGCCGCGAAGTGCGTTCGTCTCGCCAGGGACTGGACGTCGTGGACCGTTCCTTGCACTTGTGCACGGCGTCCCATCAGGCGTTGCGCAGGTGTTCTACGACGCCGCACGTGACGAACTTGCGGTTGCGAACCTGGATCCTGCCACCGCAGTAGGGCGGGCGGTTCGGGCCGGTTGCCAGGCTGTCCGATCACGGTTGCGTCGCCGGCACGAGCTGGACGCATTCGGGTTCACGGTTGTGCTGGTGGAGGCCATGTCGCAACCGTTCGCATTCGTGGCGCAGTTGCCGCCGTGCCAGTTGTATGCGGTCGATGCTGACGGTGTCCGGGCAGTACCCGAGATACCGACTGGACTGAGTGTCGGCCAGGTGCGGAGCGATCGCCGCTGGGAAGTGGAGATCGAGACTGATCGGATCCCGTTATCGCATGAGGTCAGATTGGTCCTCACTGACGCGGCCCTTGCGACACGCCTGGATCCGGCGATGCTGCAAGAGTTTCGACGGGTGCCGGTTGCCCGTGCGGCGTCGATCCTTGTCGAAACACTTGGTGAACCGATCACGGCGGTCCGATCACCCGTGGGTGCAAGTGGGGTCAGCCTCTCCCACGGGGATTCGGTGCCCGAGGCCATCGTAGTGCGGTTTGTGTTGCCCCTGTCCCACCGTGCGTCAACGTTTTCGCTCCAGGGATGGCGGGCGACCATGGCTGCTGGGCGAGACCTGTACTACCGGATGATGGGCACGGGGGAGGCGGATGACCGGGAGGCCAGTGCGCGGCAGGAGACCGGCGAACTCGACAGGGCCGGTTCTCGGATATCCCCTGGTGGATCGGATGGCAGTCTGCGCAGGCGACGCAAGTCGCTAACCGATCCGGTGGACCCACGACAGGAACCGTCCCGAACGGATACGGCGGCGGTCGGGCCAGTGTCGCCTTTCGGTCGTGTGGTGCTCGTTCCCTCGACCTTTGCGGGTACACCGTTAGCATCGGCGCGGTACCCACGGGTTACCAGTCCTTGGGGATGGTGGGACCGCTTTACTGATCCCCCCACCTTCCTTCCTGGTGGGCCGAGGGCGACACGCTTCCGGAGGTTCCGGAGCCTGCTATTGGTGCTTGCCTCGCTGGCCGCCGTTGGCCTTGTCGCGTGGCAGTACGAACCTTTCGTCATTGCACCGGCGCGCAACATGCTTGTCCGGATTGCACCGCCTCCGACGGCGACTCCATTGCCTCCGACCCCAACGACGCCGCCCGTTGTTGGCCGGACGATTGCATCGGCCAGAGGGCGCTTTGTGGCTTTGGCAGTCCCCCCCAACTCCGGTACCGAACCGGGTGCCGTGGCATCCGTCACGGCACGCGTGCTTGACGATGTGGGAGACATTGTCGGGATCAGGCTTGGACCGATGGAGGGCACACGTGATCCGGTGCCACCGAGACCAACCCCTGGCGCCGGAACGCAGCCAACGCCAATCCCGCCGAGGGGCTTCCTCGCAACTGGTGGCGGCCTGATCCCGCGCGACGATGGGGTCCTCTATCTTGACCCGGGCGGGACGGTCTCGGTTCTCGGCAATGCGGGGCAGCCCTCAAGGGTGGTCCGGGTCCGTGGAACTGCCGGGTGGGTACTCCCAGTTGCTGCGGTTGTCTATGGCCCGTCGATTTACGTATTCGATGGTGGCAGGGATGGGGTGGGCTTGGTCTGGAGGCATCCGGCGACGGCGGGAGGGCAATATGATGCCGAACCCGTGGCCTGGCTTCAGGCGGGCCAGCGTGCTGACTTATCGCTCGCGTCAGATGTCGCCACGGACGGGGTGTTCTGGGTTTCCCGTCGAGACGGCACCATCTTGCGTCTGGCTGGAGGGAGGGCCGAGGTACTCGCC
>BJHB01000539.1:0-2166 GCA_014191415.1 Chloroflexota bacterium | reverse complement strand
GGGAACTTTCCGGCCAAACCCTGCTGGTAATCGGTCTGGGTGACATCGGTGGAAGCTTGGCAATCCGTGCCGAGGCACTCGGCTTGCATGTCATAGGCGTCAAGCGTCAGCCGGGCCATGTGCCGGGATGCCATCGCGTGGTCGGGTTGGACCATCTCGATGAAGTGCTGCCAATGGCGGATCATGTCGCCCTGTGCCTGCCGCTCACCCCAGAGACGCGGCACGTGATCGACGCGACGCGGATCGCGCTCATTCGCGATGGAGCACATGTCTACAACGTGGGTCGGGGCTCGCTGATCGATGGCACCGCGCTTCGTGCCGCTCTTGCCTCGGGACGACTCGGCGGCGCCGGTCTGGACTGCGTGGAGCCCTCTGACACCCCAGACCGTGACGACGTCCTATGGGAAATGCCGAATGTCATCCTCGGGCAGCACACGAGTGGCCATAGTCCAAGTAACTCCCGGGCAATCACCTCACTGTTCTCAGACAACCTGCGTCGCTTCCTTGCGGAAGAACCGCTTGAAAACCGGGTTGATCCGATTCGTGGCTACTGAGCCTTTGTTCCGACAGGTGATGCGTAACCCTGCAAGCCCCGCACCGAACCGACGGGTCCGCACGATATGACCGAATGGGTCGACATGTACCGCGCACAGTTGGCAACAACCTTCGCGACCCAACTGCAGTACCGCGCCGTACTCGTAATTTGGTTACTCGGACTGATCCTCTCGCCAGTGATCTCACTCGTTGTGTGGATGACCGTCGCATCGTCGGGGGGAGGCCAGGCCGGAGGGTTCACCGCGCCCGAGTTCGCGGCGTACTTCCTGACCCTCATGGTCGTGAACCACTTGACATTCACGTGGATTGCCTGGGACTTCGAATACCGGGTTCGGAACGGTCAACTGTCCGGCCTCTTGTTGAGGCCAACCGATCCGATCCACATAGACATTGCTGATAACGTCACCTACAAGACAATCACCGTTGCAATTGTCATTCCGACGGTGATCGTTCTGGGCGCGGTCTTCGAACCTGCGGTCACGATCACCCCAGTCACCGTACTTGCGTTCATTCCCGCCCTGGCCTTAGCAGCCGTACTCAGATTCCTCGTCGAATACATCCTCGCAATGGTCGCGTTCTGGACCACCCGAGTTTCAGCGATAAACGACCTCTATTACGTCCCGCTGTTCTTCTTTTCCGGGCAGCTTGTGCCACTCTCGTTGCTCCCCGATACCGTGCAATTGATCGGCCTGGCACTTCCTTTCCGCTGGATGCTCTCCTTTCCCGTTGAGGTGATTCTCGGTAGGGTCCAAGCAGGCGACCTGATCACTGGGTACGGCGCGCAAATTGGGTGGATCGCCATCGCGATGGTTGCCCGCGTGGTTGTCTGGCGTGCAGGCTTGCGGCGCTACGCGGCGGTGGGGGCGTAACGGGATGCGAGCGGTCATTCGGTTGCTTGCCGTCTTCCTGCGAGTAGGCATCCTCAATGAACTGCAGTACCGCACCAATCTGTATGTGCAGTTATTCCGCTCAACCATTTCGTTGGGTACAGGTCTGGCTGGGCTCGGGGTCGTCTTCAGTCACACGGAAACACTTGCCGGCTGGTCCCCGCCGGAATTGCTTGCAATCCTTGGGGTCTACTTCGTAGTCAGTGGCGTCCTTCGGTTTGCAATACAACCCGCCATGGAACGCCTGATGGAAGATGTGCGAAACGGCACGCTCGACTACATCCTGACCAAGCCTGAAGACAGTCTGGTTCTCGTGAGCGTGCGAGCCGTCGAAGTGTGGCGTCTCGCCGATGTCGCCCTGGGTAGCGTTGTCATTGGCGCTGCAGTCACCCAGATGCACGACCGCATCGGCACTTGGCAGGTTGCTGGATTTGTGATCGCAGTCCTGGCTGCCGTCACGACCGTCTACAGCTTCCTGTTGATCCTCACGACGCTCTCATTCTGGTTCGTGCGTCTGGAGAACATTCTGGTCATTTTCCAGAGCATGTACGAGGCGGGAAAATGGCCTGTCGACATTTACCCTGCCTGGTTACGCGGCGCGCTGACGTTCCTGGTCCCCGTGGCGTTTGCCACGACTGTTCCCGCCCAGGCGCTTGCAGGTCGGCTCACGCCGGTGGCGCTCTGCGGGGCTGTCGCGCTTTCCGCGAGCCTCTTTATCGCTGCC
>BJHB01000538.1:0-2171 GCA_014191415.1 Chloroflexota bacterium | reverse complement strand
GAGAAAGAGCACGCGACGACCACGCTCAAAAGCCCAGTTCAGCACCGAACGGGCGTTGGAGCTCGTGCACACAATCCCACCGTGGTGTCCGCAGAATGCCTTGAGGGCAGCGGCCGAGTTCATGTAGGTGACGGGAATGATTCCGTGGTCATCGCCAAGTTCCGCCGTGAGTTGGTCCCAACACGCCAACACGTCATCCGTCGACGCCATATCTGCCATAGAACAGCCCGCTGACAGCTTAGGCAAGATCACCTGCTGGTTCGCACCCGAGAGAATGTCGGCACTCTCGGCCATGAAATGGACGCCGCAGAACACCAGATGAGACGCCGTGGGCCTCGCCGCGGCCAGTTGGGACAACTTGAAACTGTCACCCCGTGCGTCGGCAAACTTGATGATTTCATCGCGTTGGTAGTGATGACCGAGTATGAACAGGCGATCACCGAGGCTAGCCTTGGCCGAGTAGATGCGTGTGTCAAGTTCTTCCGGAGACATGTGGATGTATTCAGGCGGAAGTGGCGCCTGCACTGTTGAAATTGCCTGACCCGCTGCTCTCAGACGCTCGGTGAACAGGTCGGCATAGCTGTATTCATATCCGCACGCTTCGTCGCCGGCGGGGACAATAGAAGTTGGGCGCTTCATCTGTGGACCGGCATCGAGCACCTCTGTTGGGATGGCGACGGTGACGGGGTCCGCTGTCATTCGGGTACACGTCCTTTACAAAATGCCACGTAGCTTGTGAAACTTTTCACAAGTTAGTGTATCCTATATGTTAGCAGTCGACCGCTCCGGATGTATCAATGCCGGACGGCCGAATGGCCGAACCAAGCCAATTGCGGTATCGTGCGCACACGCGGCTGCCTCGAGACCGGGAAATACATCAGTAGAGAAGACACCAGATGTCTGACTTGAAGCAGGAATACCGCGAGGTGATGAGCCGGTGGGCCACGGGTGTGACTGTCGTTGGCGCCGCGCACGACGGGCGCTTTGTGGGCCTCGTTGCGAGTTCCTTTACGTCGGTTTCGGCAGACCCGCCAACTATCCTCGTCTGCGTGGATCAGCGGTCAAGGTCACTCGGTGCCATTGAGGCGTCCGGAGCTTTCAGCGTAAACGTCCTCACGCTGGATCAGCAACGCGCCTTCAGGGTCTTTGCTGGCATGGAGGGCACGATAGAGGACAAGTTCTCAGCCTCGGGCGAGCATGTTGAACCTGGCAAAACAGGGTCGCCAGTACTGAAAAGCAGCCTCGCATGGCTTGATTGCCGCGTGGTGGCGAAGCACCCGGGCGGGACAACCCACGTCATCCTGATCGGAGAAGTCGTGGAGTGTGGCACCGAGCAAGCGTCCTCTCCGCACCCACTCATCTACTTTTCCCGCGCGACGCATCGCCTCGCCACAGAATGACCGGCAACGCCTAGTAGGTTCGCTAGCCAATCGTTGCCAACCGGCGCAAGACCGCCAGGTTCTCAGCGTCCGGCCCCTTGCCATTCATTCCCGGTACTTCCATGATCCAGGGAATGTCTCTGAGCCGGGGATGTGCAAGCATGCGCGCAAAAGCATCCTCGCCAATCTCCCCCATTCCAATGTTCTCGTGGCGGTCCTTCTGGGACCCTAGCGGCACCTTGGAATCGTTGGCGTGAATTGCGACGATCCTAGTGGTTGGCAGGTGGAGATCAAGATCCGCAATCGTCGCAACGAGCCCATCCTGGGTCGCGAGGTCGTACCCACTGCCAAACAAGTGCGCGGTGTCGAGACATACGGCGAGTGATGCGTGGTTACCGGCCTGAGAAATGATCGCGGCAAGTTCAGCGAACGTCCGGCCGATCGTCTTACCTGCACCGGCGCAGGTCTCAAGTGCAATGAGGGGCCGGTTTTCCAGTGACTCAGTCCGCTCCAACACGACCCGCAACGCCAGTGCACACCGAGAGACAGCCTCATCCACTCCAAGGGTCACGCCGGACCCAGGATGGATAACCACGGCCGTCGCTCCGATGAGTGCGCCGACTTCTAGATGGTCGACGAGCGCGTTAATGGATCTCTCGTGCAGTTTGTCATCTGGGGAAGCAAAGTTCATCAGGTAAATGCCGTGAGTTACGACTGGAGCCAGATCGAGATCGATGCACCCCTGCCGAAATTTCGTGATGACCGCATCTTTCGGTCGACTTGCGCGCCAGG
>BJHB01000537.1:0-2173 GCA_014191415.1 Chloroflexota bacterium | reverse complement strand
GTGGCTTTACCATGGTGTCCGCGAGGAAGTTGACAATTCCCCGGCGGCCGCTTCGCTTGGGAAAGCGGCAATACGCAGGGTTGGCCGACACGTGACCGTTGTAGCAACTGGTTGGATGGTCCATAAGGCGCTGGAGGCCGCGGAGACCCTCGCAGTGGAGGGAATAGAAATTGAGGTTGTCGACCTCGTTTCACTGGCGCCCCTAGACATTGACACCATCGCGTCATCGGTACGGCGGACGTCTAGGATCGTGGTCGCCCACGAGGCATGGAAAGTGGGAGGGATTGGCGCCGAGATCACGGCGGCAATCACCGAGGCGTGCTTCTTTGACCTTGAGGCACCTCCGGTGCGAGTTGGGGCTCCACACCACCCCCTGCCAATGGCGAAATCTCTCCGCGATGCGTTCGTGCCGGACGTGAATGACCTGCTCCGGGCAATAAGGCAGGCGATGGCAAGTTGATGCAGATCAACGCTCGCAGACGCGTCGTGGGAGCGAAAATCACGGTACCCTGTACCCATGACACTCCGAACGCCAGAACAATATGTATCGAGCCTGCGTGACGGCCGTCGCGTCTTCTACCGGGGTACCCTCGTCCCAGATGTGACAACCCATCCGGTAATCGGTAGGGCGGTCGGTCACGCTTCCATCGATTACCATATGGCTGAGGATCCAAAACATTCCGAACTGGCGGTAGTTGAGAAGAACGGCACCCACCGTAGCCGCTACTTTTCCACCCCCACCAGCGGCGAGGACCTACTGAAGCGAAGTCGCCTTATCGAGACCGCGACGCGGCTTGGAGCCACCCTTGTTGTCCTGATCAAGGAGATTGGCACAGATGCATTATTTGCCCTCGGGAATGTCTCGAGTGAAATGGACGCACGTCTTGGCACCAACTATTCGCAACGTGTGCGGGCCTTCCACGAGCACTGTGCGTCACAGGACTTGGCATTGGCTGTCGCCCAGACGGATGTAAAGGGCGATCGTTCACTCGGCCCTAGCGAACTGGCAGCGCGCGGAAATCCGGACGCATATGTGCGGATCGTCGCTCGCCGTGACGATGGCATCGTCGTGAGGGGTATGAAGACCCACACTTCATGCACGACCAACGTCAATGAAGTCATCGTCCTACCGACCCGAGCAATGGCCGAAGCCGACGCGGACTACGCAGTCTCATTTGCAATTCCAGTGAACACGCCCGGTGTCACGTTGATTGCGAGCCCTCACGGTGGATCAGAACGCGACGACTTTGACCACCCGATAAGCAGCAAGCACAAGATGATGGAGACGTTGACGATCTTTGATGACGTCTTCGTTCCGTGGGACCGGGTGTTCATGAATGGCGAATGGCAGTGGGCTGGTCCACTTGCGCTCGCCTTCGTCGAGTTTCACCGCTTTACCGCGATCAGTTATAAGCTGCCCCTTGTCGATGCCCTTGTCGGAGCGGCAATGCTTCTCGCCGAGTTGAATGGAGTCGAACGCGCAGGGCATGTCCGCGACAAACTTTCGTGGCTGATCGGGTACGCGGAGACATTGCGGGCGCTGGTCCAGGCTTCCGCTTCACGTTGTAGGGTCCACTCAAACGGGACTGCCGTCCCCGACCCGTTGACCGTGAACATCGCAAAAATGCACTTCGCGACCAACTATCACGTTGCGGTGGCACGGGTTCAGGACATCGCTGGCGGAACACTGGTAACGGCTCCAGCCGGGGCCGACCTCGACCATCCCGAGCTCGGGGACTGGGTTCGGCGAGCGATGGTAGGTAAGGTTGGGACTGATGCGGTCCACCGCCTGAAGGCGCTCAACCTCGCTTCCGACCTAACGTCAAGTGACTTCGGTGGCTACCAGGAAGTGCTTGCAATTCACGCTGAGGGAAGCATCGAAGCCCAGAAACTCACGATACTTCGGCAGTACGACGGTGGCGCAGCGAAGTCGTACGCTCGGGAACTCGCCGGGATTGTTCAATGACGGCACTCCGCGGGTCGGTCCACGGAACTGGACAACGGACAACGTATCCATGATGGTGCAGTCTGCGTCAGCACGGGGTGTCGTTACGTCGTACCTGCAAACCCTCCACGAAGCGATGATCAAAGTTCCCGGACAAGCCATCGATGATGCTGTCGCCGCGTTGCGCCACGCGCGAGCCATGGACGCCACGGTCGTGTTTGCGGGAAA
>BJHB01000536.1:0-2174 GCA_014191415.1 Chloroflexota bacterium | reverse complement strand
ACAGAATCGACGAGCGATACGTAGACCGCGGACAACCCGGTCCGGCCCGCCAACGTCTCATGGTTGTCCCCAAGGGAAACCGTCAGTCCTGCAGACGCCGCATCGAAGCTGATCAGAGATGTGAACGTCGCATCTCGCCAGACCTCTACGGTGTCTCCTGCGCTTCCGACTGACGATTGGACCACCAGGCTGTCCGCAGTCCCCGGTGCGTTGTTCGTCAACGTCATCGCCGCAAGTGACGGTGGCTGGGGGGCAACCGTGTCCTTTGTGGCGCTGACTGACCCGGTAACCAAGGTGCCACCATTGCCAGCACTATCGGAGAACGCTGCCGAAACGGTTACCGTTCCATCCGCGAGGCAACTTGCGCTCATCGGACCGACCATAATGCTTGTCTGGGTCCCAAGGGAACTTGTGACGGGTGAGGAACCCGAAACCGCCGAACAGGTTCCACCAACGCCAGAGGAAGTCAAACGAACCGAAAGCAGCCCGGTCTCAGCGGGCGCAGCTGCGAACCCGACGTCCACGTAGACCAACGCCTGCGATGCAAGGTTGATCTCGTCCTGATCATTCGAAGGCCCTGACTTGACCCTGATCGATGTGGCCGTGGGGTCAGATGTTGCGACATCCCTGACCGCCGAAACCCCCGTGAACTCGCCTTTGGAGTTACCCGCCTCGTCAGTGTGACGGACCTGTACACCGATCCTGCCTGACGTCAACGACGTCACGGAAATACCGCTGACCACGACGGTTCGAGGAGAGTTCGATGCGACCGAAACGGATGCGCCAACACCCCACGATTGCGACCCGGATGCGCAGAGGTCGAAAGTACCAGTCGCGGGCCTCGTAGTGTCTGAAAGACAGACCTCCAGGGAACCCGCCTCCGGCGCGGAGGACCACGAAACCTCGACGCCAACCGACGCGAAATTGCTCGCATTGATCACGTCGTATGTAGACCCGGAAAGCCATACCCGTGCAGACTGGGGCATCGGGTTCGCATCCCGGTTAACGGCAATGAAGGACGAAGCCCCACGATTACCGGCGGCGTCCGACGCAGTGACGTACACACCGGACACGCCGAATGTGCCTGATGCAGCCGTCTCCCCGTTCAGGCCGAGCGAAACCGACGAAACCGCACCGGAAGCGTCCGCCAGAACGGTCGCCAACGGGACGGTTGAAGGTGAGGGTGGCGTCACGAACACCGACACCAACCCCGACGCCTCGACTGCTCCCGAAAGACCCCCCAGAAGGTCCGGCGCAGCAGCGGAATTGTTGGTCACCGTCAGCTTCGATAGGTCTGGCGCGACCGGGGGCACTGTATCTTTCGTCAGTGTGGAACCGGTCACGACTGGCGACGATTTAGAGCCAACGGCAGAGACAAACTTGACGGTAGAAGTCACCGCACCGTCTGCGAGACTGCTTGCGTCGATGGACAATCCTTCGACCATCTGTGAACCCTGCGCCGAGACCGGAACGGCATACGCGCCAGTTGCCGTTCGGCCGAACCGGTCTGTCAGAACCACTGTCAGGACACCTGGTTCAGTTACTCCTCCGGACGGGAACCCCACGACCGCGGGGACGGCAGCGACATTCGCGAGATTGATGTACCCAAACGTAGCCGAAGCCGTCCCGAATGCCAGCGAGGACGGCGCCACCGGCGACGCTGTAAAGGCTGAAGGCGACGTCCAAATCGGAAGTCCGGCCGAACGAGCCTGCAGGCGCCATGCGGAACCTGACCTTGTGACCACGCACTGCGACCACGTCGCAACACCCGCCGAGAGGGTGCCCGTGCGCCCGGCCTGGCAATACAGGTACTCGCTATAGGGAGTTCCGCCTTGGTCCACCAAAGACTCGTCAGGCGCAACAAGGCCCAGGGTCACCTGTGTTGAGGAGTCATTGGTACGCACGTTTCCAAATTGGTCAATAGTCTGCAATTTTATCGTGGCAACCGAGCTGCGAACTGTGCCATCGGCGAAAGAGCCACTGACGTGAGAAATCTCAGTCGCAGAGCCCGGGATAGACGATAGGGACCCGCCACCCGCCAATGGGGAAGGGATGGACTGACCGCCAATTGAGATGTTTCCAGTCGCCGGGACCCGGTTCGTGGGACGGACCGAGAGGCCCGCAAAGCTGATGCGCCCAACACTGTTGCCGGTGCTCGCGCTCGAAACTGCGAT
>BJHB01000535.1:0-2177 GCA_014191415.1 Chloroflexota bacterium | reverse complement strand
CTCGGTCTCATGCCACTGCCTCGCAACTTGGATGAGCAAATGCACCATTCCAAGGGCGACGGAAATGTTGCCCTCGGACTTTGCCTCCTCGATCTCACTCGTGAGCCACCCACACCCGAACTGAAGGAAACGTGATGCGCCTGCGGGGTTCCAAACCACACCATCCGGCAGGGCCGTGCCGGGGACGGGCGCGGGTGCCGAAGCGTTGAGAAGCGTGATCGCCTGCATCGCACTCAACGGCAGGCCAAGCCCCTTACCCGGTTCCCTCGGCGCGACCAGAGGCAGCCAATCTGGCAACGGCCACCCGTAAAGTTCCTCGGATTCTTCTACTTGAGCGCGCGACAACCACAGAACAGGCGGGGAGCTCTCAGACTCATGATCCGCTAGGCCCACCGCCTCAGCTGCATCGTCGGTTGCGGTTGCGCCCTCCGTTTCAGGCTGCTCCTGGCTCGCCCGCTCTACAGCCGCAAGCGCCTCGCAAGCAAGGGCACGACGAGAAGGGTCCGTCTCGCAGATCAGGACGCCATCAAGCTTCACGCCCGACGTAAGGTGATCGAACAGGGCCCGGGCCAACGCGGCAGCCATGACTGGAGGAGCTTCACTCCCATACCCTGGCCGGACGCCAATGAGCGAGAGCGATGTGCCGGGTGCGCCTACCGAGGCCACTACCGCCAGACCGTTTCTCACCGCCGCGTAGACCGTCTGCGGAGAGGCAGGGATCCGGTTCTCATAGCTGCCTCGTACTGGATAAACCGTGGTGACAACGTTGATCACCGCCTGCCGGGCAACCTCATCAGCCAATCCATATCCCCGGATCGGGACCGCTGCACCCGGAGGAATCCCATCTTCTTCGGATTGGGCAACGGCCGCACGCAGGTCGGTTGCATATTCGTCGCCTGCCCGGGTCATGATGACGCTGGCGACACTTCCGGGTTCAGGGCTTAGCCAGTTGTTCGCGGACACCAGCATGGTCGGCGTTGGCGCGTCGATGAGTGGCAATGGCACAACGGCGACGGCGGTATTGCCGAACTGAAAGACGGCATCGGGCGTGATTGACATGCGAAAGTCTCCCGAAATGTAGCCCGAACGCGTCGCGCACGGGCCTGATGACGTCACCGTACCACTCAGAAGCGAACGATATCGTCATGCCGGTGCGCCCTGATGCGAGAGACCAACAGGGCGCCAGCCGGCCACGGAGGTCAAGGCTGCGAGGATTCGGGCACTACCAGCGTTCGATGCCACCCCAACGGTGCGGCAGCCTCTGATCGACTGCCGGGAAGACTGGGAACGGCTTGTGGGGCAAGGTCTGGTACCAGTACGCCGTCGAAGACCAGTCCCCTTCCTTGTCGTTCGCATGCCCATGCTCAATGCTGAACAACAAACTCTTCGTGAAATGGATAGGGTCTTCAATGTGAAATCTGTATTGGGAATGCTTGCCAGTGTAATCGGCATTAGTCTTGAAATGGTACCCGTAGTACGGAGTGGCAAATGTCTGGTTCAGGTTGTTGTAATTCCATGCGCCACAGAAGTAATCCTCGGTACCCGTTCCATGAAGCCGTGGCGGCCACGGTTCGCCGTCGATGAAGAACATGTCATCGCCCTCGCCCCACCACCCGGGAGTCGGTAGGTCCACGTCGATGTGACACCCTACGTAATGGCCACGGCCAACTGCGTCAAGCACAACGTAGTTGTCCTTGCCAGTGAAGTTGAGCCTCTCACGCTGCCCGTTCCGGTCTCCCCACCCGTCCGGTTCAACCACGGTCGTCGGGTTCTCGCGACGCCACTGGCAGTGGAACCGCCCGAGTTGGTCGGCATCATCGAGGTGATCGTACGTCTCGAAATCGACGTAGTAGTAGTAGATTGCCGTCTCCTCGGATTCGTTCGTCACCGTTATCCGCGCATGGCGAGCGAACGGCATCGGAAACCAGCAATTCAGCGCACGATCGAAAAACTGCAGTGGAAGACTGACGAAGTACGCCCTTTGGCTGTGCCCCAGGCCGAAGAAGTCACCGACCGGCGCCTCGACGTTTGGTGTCTCCGACCCATCCCAATACATGCGGAGGACGAGCTTCCGCAGATGCAAAGGATCCTTGCAAGCGATTGTCGTCCAGACATGGGTCACGCAACCGGCGCCCTCGTGTTCCATGAGGGTCGCCGTCTGGCCCGGAGCGATATGT
>BJHB01000534.1:0-2180 GCA_014191415.1 Chloroflexota bacterium | reverse complement strand
CTGGGCAAGTTCGTTTCACTGTCGACGGGGCCGAACTAGCCAATCGACGTCGGATCCGTGATCGCGAGGTGGCTCCTGACACGGTCGAATTGCTTTTTGAACCGTGTCTCCCGCCACCACGCCTGGTGATCGTCGGGGCAGGTCATATCGCGGTTCCACTCTGTGCATTGGGCGCAGTCCTGGATTATGAAGTCACGGTGATTGACGACCGCGCGAGGTTCGCAACACGGGAACGCTTTCCTGCGGCACATGCGCTCTTGGTCGATGACTTCTCCAGGGCAATCGAATCCTTGGAGATCACACCCTGGACATACCTCGTTCTTGTTACCCGTGGGCACGAACATGACGAGGCGACGCTGCAACGTGTCGCTGGGTCGCCGGCCCGATACATTGGAATGATTGGAAGCAAGCGTCGGGTCTTAGTGGTCTTTGATCGGTTGAAGAGGGCCGGCGTTGACGAGTCGTTGCTCTCAAAGGTCTACGCCCCAATTGGGCTGGACCTTGGTGGGCGGGCGCCAACAGAAATTGCCCTTGCAATCATGGCCGAAATCGTAAACGTGAGACGTCGTGGTGGCGCGAAGTCACTCGCCCGGTTCATACATAGCGAAGTCGGATTGGCCGACCCTAGCGCGGACGTTGCAGACGAGGCATAGGGACTGTCTCTTTCATCCCTCAGGTGAACGCGTTCCGATTTTTCGGCTTAACGCCCCTATTCCGAAATGAAGGCGAGTGGGCGCGATGATCCGCCCGGGCGAGAAACCCAATCTGCGAGCGCGACGAGTGGACCGGTAACTTGAACGGTGCCCGTCGCGTCTGTGCCCGGCCACACGACTTGGCGTACGGACATTTCGCCCGGAAGGAGCCGTATTTGTCTCAGTGCCTGGGTGAACATCCTTCCAGCCGCCCAGCGCCAGATTAGCGAGCCACCGTCCCCAAGAATCCACAGGTCAAAGACCTGCCCGTTCCGGAACTCCAAAGTGACCTCGTCCGCGGACACGTTTGTAGCGGCGATTTCGAACTCGTATCCAGTGCCGGTCACTGGCCGGTCTGGCATGAGCCGTACCGTGACCATGATCGGCCCGGAAGGCGCGTCCACTGCATCCGTCGCAATTGGTGCGTTTCCGGTTGGAGTCTCGTCGCTTGACTGGTCCAACTCACCATTGGGAAGTGGGCCTTCTTGCACCGTGGCTTCTGAGACGCAGTTACACTTCGACGCTTCCGCGGACGTCACCCTGTGCGGGAACCATAGCACCGCCAGATTGGATGCGATTGCGCCACGTCTCGTCATCGATAGGTTCATGGGTCTAGTATGAGGGGAGGGTCCCAAGATAGTCTGGCAACTATGGTGGTCAGGACCCGTGTGGTGTAAGGTGGAATGATGACCGTGACAGAGCCCAATGACGGATCGACGGATATGCAGCTTGTCCTTGGCATCGTTCAGGACGAGGATGCCAGTGCTGTAATCGAGGCACTGACTCAAGCTGGCTTTCGATCCACGCGCATCAATACGGTCGGCGGGTTCCTTCGCAAGGGCAATGCAACGATCCTTGTAGGAGTCGCCCGCGACCAGTTACAGCGTGCGCTGGTGATCCTTCGTGACAACTGCCAGACAAGGAGCGAATACTTCGTGCCGACTGCGCCCGGAGAGGTTGGCGAGCCATACCCACTGGACCCGGTTCAGGTGCAGGTGGGTGGTGCGACGGTGTTCGTCCTTGATGTGGAGCGGTTTGAGCAACTTTAGGGACCATTCCTGAGAAACGTTCCATCGCCGATGCGCGAAAGAGAGAACCGTGAAACTGGTTTGGGCAATCGTCCAGTCTGAAGATGCTAGCGGGGCCCTCAAGGCGCTCGTTTCGCGTGGATACCGAACGACGCGAATAAATACCGTTGGCGGGTGGCTCAAGAGCGGCAACGTCAGTCTGCTGCTTGGTGTGGAGCCTGCACAGGTAGATGACGTAGTGGCCACCCTTCGCGAACATTGTCGTGCCCGGAAGGTGGATAACGGAGGTCAAGTGACCCTAGGTCGCGCGACGGTCTTCGTGGTCAACGCTCCGGGTTTCGTGCAGCTCTGACGATTGCGTCGGGTCTCCCTTCTGCACGACGCCCGCCTCGATTGCAACATCTGGCTCGTCCCTGTCGGGGGGCATCGGTGCAAGCAGCACCCACACAAGAACGCCTGC
>BJHB01000533.1:0-2180 GCA_014191415.1 Chloroflexota bacterium | reverse complement strand
CGAATTTGATTATTCGCCTATTACGGTATCTGTAGATGACCGAAGCGAACCCCTCCCGTCGGATCGTGAAAGGGGTTCGCTTCAGCAATTGTCATGTGACAGGTTCGGCGATGGGCCACACCGGAATTTCGATGCCCAACACTTCTGTCAGGCGCCTCGGAGCAGGCTATCCCCGATCTGTGACGCCTTGTCGCACGCCTCGCGGACGCTCATCTCGCCCTTGAAAGCGGGAAGCAACTGCTTGGTCGTCTCGTTGTACCACTGCAGCCAATTGAGGTGGAAACTCAGCGAACCAGCATGTTTCATCTGTTCAGCCGCGATCTTCATGTTTGCCGGTGGCGGCGCCAGCCACACTGCCTGGTCGGTCGCGGAGGACCGCAGTGAAGGGGAGTTGATCCGCAGCTTGCCTACGAGGTCTTGCGAAAACTTGTCGGCGTAGAACTTCGCAAGCATGTATGACGCTTCCGGGTTCTTCGTCTGCGAGATCACAACCGTCGGGTTCTCGTTCGCCGAACACGCACGCTTCCCCGTCTTGGGATGCTTTGGGGTGACAAACATGTCCCACTCGAAGTCTGGCTTGCGAAACTGGGTGGACCCGATCAGTCCGGTACCTCCCAACCGCATGCCAATCTTGCCGTTGAGCCAGAGATCACCCTCACCAAGTGACTTGTCATCCGGTACCGGATGCACCTTGTACTTCTGGACCAAGTCAACTAACCATTGGAACACCTCGATGGTGCCAGCAGAGTTGATGGTGGTCTTGGTGCGGTCGCCGTTGATGTAGTCTTCGCCCGCGCTCCGGATGAAGTTGAGCCATGCAAACTCGAAGCTGTAACCCATCTGGATGCCGAAGGTCTCGCCAGTCTTCGTGAGCTTCTGGGCAGCTTCCAACATGTCGGTCCAAGTCCACGTGTCTCCTTCCGGAGGCTTGACCCCATTATTCGTGAACATGGTCTTGTTGTAGAGAAAGATCGAATGGGCCTGCCAGAAGGGCATTCCGTAGTGCTTGCCCTTGCGGATCAGGACCTCCTCCTGCGCGTACCATTGGGAGAGATCTACCTTGTCCCGGCGCGCGTACGGACCAATATCAACGAGGCTGCCCTTGTCGGCGAAGTCACTCATCCACGATCCGCTTGACCGGGCGACATCCGGGCCTGAGCCAGAGGCAATCGATGCAATCAGGGCTTCAGTGAAGTTGCCGGTGACTTGCAGGTTTTCAACTGTGATCTTTGGTCCGTTGATCCGGGCAAACTCGTCGGCAGTCTTGTTCGTCCACTCAAGTCGTTCGCCGGCGGCGAAGTTGGTTGCACTGGTGACCTTGAATGGAAAGGGACCGGAAGGCAGGGAGGTCGGTGCGGCCGCCGGTGCCGCTGCGGCCTGCACGGTAGGTGCTGGAGAGGGAGAGGTGGCGGCAGGTTTCGTCGGCGCGACGGTTGAAGCCGGCGTCGTAGGTGCCGCCTCACCGCATGCGTCGAGTGCCACGGCACCGACGGCCGCGAGGCCCGTCTGCAAAAGCCGAATACGTGTCATGAGTGCCATTTCTCAGGTCTCTCCCTCGCCAGCAACTGGGTTCCGGGTTCCACCACGAATACCCAACTACATCCGCACACCTTGTTCGGGTTCAACCTATCCGCAACAAAAACCGCCGTCAACCGTTTCGATGGAGGTCGTACAGGGAACCATCCGGTTTAGGCCATCCAGTCATGTTCCGGTGACGCCGACGCGGTATCGTGATTTTCATGACAGCGATAGCACCTATCCCGGCCCGCGGGCCGCATTTCGCCGGACCCGGGGCGTGGTTCCGCGGAAACCTCCATTGCCACACAACCGAGTCGGACGGGAACGTGTCGCCATCCGATGCCGCCGCCGGGTTTGCGAACCTCGGCTACGACTTCCTCGCAATCACGGATCACGACCGGATAACCGACCCCGCGACGGTAGATGCGCATGGTCTCTGCCTCATCCCGTCAGTCGAACTAACCGCCAGTGCGGGTCTGCTTGGCACCGAGTTCCACATCCTCGGCATCGGCATTGATCCGTCAACTGTGCTTCCCCCGAGAACCTCGCCGGGACGGGTCTCATCGGCTTGGCTTCGGAACCAGGGCGCCGCCGTCTTTGCCGCCCATCCACACTGGTCTGGCCTGACCGTCGACGACCTGATGGGGCTCACCATTGACGGG
>BJHB01000532.1:0-2191 GCA_014191415.1 Chloroflexota bacterium | reverse complement strand
GCGGTCGCGATCGCGATCGGCGGGGCGTGGACGCTCGATACCGTGGTCTCCCAGGGATGCGAACCGATCGGGCGCCCGTGGACCATCACCGGGGTTGAGGGTGACCACATGATCCGGACGATTGGTCGGCGTCCGGCCATCGAGGTCCTCGCCGAGACGGTGCGCGCCTTGCCGGCCGACCAGATGGGGCGGGTCCGGGGAAACCTCTTTGCGGGCATTGCCGTGGATGAGCGCCGGTCGAACCTCGGCCGGGGGGACTACCTGGTGCGCAATCTCGTGGGGGCGGAAGAGGGCAGCGGGGCAATCCTGATCGGTGGTACGCCGGTCCTTGGGCAGACGATCCAGTTCCAGGTGCGCGATCCCGGCGCCGCTGTCGAGGATCTCCGCACTTTGCTTCACGACGCGGTCCGGCGTTGGGGCAAGTCGATCCCGGCCGCCGCGCTTGTCTGTTCATGCAATGGGCGGGGCATCGGCCTGTTCGGCAAGGACGACCCGGACCACGATGCCGTGGCCGTGCAGAACGTCGCGCCGGGGATGCCGGTCGCCGGTTTCGCGTGCTTTGGCGAGATCGGCCCGGTTGGTGGACGCACCTTCGTGCACTCGCATACCGCGAGCATCGGCTTCTTCATGCCCATCTCTTCCGAACCCGTGCCGGGCATCTGACCCAGTCGCGGGGACCAGCACCGCTGCGATTTTCATCGGGCATCGTCCCCGGTCCCTATCACTAGCCAGTGCGGCGTTGGTACTGGCCACACATGGCGTTTGATCGACCATGAACCGCGCCGGATCTCCCAGGTTGGCCTGACCACCACCACCGGTCAGTCCGGGGAGCGGCCCTCGCCGCGTGCAGGATTGCCGTGATAACGTATCCCCCCGGGGGGGATAGACGATGGTCCAGTCCGTACGCACCGAGGAACACCGTCCGGCCGGAGTGATCGACGCGACCGGGCCCGAACCGTGGTGGGATACCTATCGCGAGGTCATCACCGGCACCGAGTTTGTTTCGGCCTTCCTGACCCTCGGCCTGACCCTCATCTCGTGGGTGATCTGGCTTGTCGGTGGCGGTGATCCGGTCTGGTCCGTGGCAAGCGTCGTCACCGGCTGGGTCGGGGCGCTCGTCGGTGGCGCGGTCATCGCCCGTGGCGCGATTGCCGGGTTGTGGAACCGCGAGGTCAATGTCGACGAACTCGTGACCATCGCCATCGTCGCTTCCCTCGTGATCGGCGAGTACTGGGGCGCGGCCCTGGTCGCCTTCATGATGCTGTTCGGCAAGGTGCTCGAGGATGTCACCGCCGCCCGCGCGAACGATGCCATCGAGGGTCTCGGACGGATGGTTCCCTCAGTCGCGTCGCGCCGTGACGGGCATGGCGAGACAATCGTCCCGGTCGATGCGCTTGTGGCTGGCGACATCGTGGTGGTCAGACCGGGCGAACGCCTGCCGGCCGACGGCACCGTTGTGGCCGGACAGGCACTGATCGACGAATCCGGGATCACCGGGGAGTTCGTTCCCGCCTCCCGCTCCATCGGCGACTCGGTGCATGCCGGCACGCTGGCGACCGGTGGTGCGCTGGATATCCGGGTTGCACGTGTCGGCGAGGCGACGACCCTCGGGCGCATCGCGACGCTTGTGCGCGACGCCGAGACCGATCGCGCCCCGATCGTCCGGGTTGCGGACACGTGGGCCAAGTGGTTCACCCCAGCCGTCCTGGTGCTTGCCTTTGCGGTCTATCTTGCAACCGGCGACTTCCTCCCGGCAGTGTCGGTGCTGGTCGTCGCGTGCCCGTGCGCCCTGACCCTCGCGACGCCGACGGCAATCGTGGCAACCGTCGCCCGGTCGGCCCGACAGGGAATCCTCGTCCGCGGGGGCGGTCGCCTTGAGGCTGCCGGTCGCGTCGATGTGATCTGTCTGGACAAGACCGGCACCCTGACGACCGGACAGCCACGGGTTGCCAAGGTGATCCCCCTGGAGGGGATCCAAGCAACCGATCTCATCGCATTTGCGGCCCGCGCGGAACGCCTGTCGGAACATCCGCTTGCCCGCGCGATTCTGAACGCGGCCTCCGAACAGGGGAGTGGTCTGGCGGCAGGGATCAACGCCCCCGCGGGAACCGATGCGGATTCCGGCCACGTGACCGGGTTCGAGGCCGTCGCCGGGTCCGGTGTTGTCGCGCTTGTCGCCGGAGTCGCCGGA
>BJHB01000531.1:0-2193 GCA_014191415.1 Chloroflexota bacterium | reverse complement strand
AGATTGACACCGGCCGGATTGTGGAAGTTCGGGATGGTGTAGACGAGCTTTGCTGGTGTTCCGGCGTCGACGAGTTCCTTGAGCTTGGCTTCGAGGAGGTCGATGCGCATGCCGTCGTCGTCAAGCGGAATGCCGTGCACCTTGGCCTGCAACTGGCGCAATGGCCGGAGCCCGCCCATGAACGTCGGGGCTTCACAGATGGCAGTATCGCCAACGTTCAGGAATGCCTGGGCAACGGTTGCCAAGCCGTGGTTCGACCCGTTGACGATCAGCAATTCCTTGGGGTTGGTCTCAATGCCTTCCCACCGCTTGAGTTTCGCGGCCAGGACCTCCCGCAGGCCAATGAAACCGGCGGCATCGCCGTACATCAGCGCAAGGTCGCCTTCAGGTCCGGAGAAGATTCCCTCAAGGGTTTCGATCAGCTCCATCTTGGGGAGAGAGGCGGGATCTGGTTGTCCGGCGCCCATGTTGTAGCGCGCACCCGTCGCCCCGGTGAACTGGACTGGCGGCAGTGGGGCGGCGATCTGGCTGTAGAGGCTATCGAGGTTCGCCAGGGCCGGTGTGCCCGCGGGTGTTGACGGTGTCGTCATGTCGGTAGATCCTTGACGCTTTGGGGCGCGTCTCCCGGTGGTCTTTACGGTCATGGTACCGATGTGGCGCGGACCCGGATGCACTGGGAGTGCGTGGCACGGTCCCGGTGCCAATCGTTGCAACGGTGCAGTGTCCGATTTGAGGCCGGCGGGCTGGTGATAAATGGAGAGATGAACCCATGAACGAGGCGCAACGGCAGGTACTGGAGTTCCACGAAGCGTTCGAGCTTGGTGCCCCGGGGTCTCTCGATGAAGGCAACTTTCCGGCCGAACTGCGGATCCGGTTGATTGAGGAGGAAGCCTCCGAATTCGCCGAGGCGGCCCGTGCCGGCGATGTTGTTGGCACGATTGACGCGCTCTGCGACCTTCTCTACGTGACGTATGGCGCCGCGGTCTCCCTTGGCATCGACATCGAGCCCTTCTTTGGGGAAGTTCATCGTTCGAACATGGCCAAACGTGGTGGTTCGCGCCGGGCGGACGGCAAGTGGCTCAAACCCGCCGGGTGGCAACCACCGGACCTGCAACGCATCCTGCGTGAACGGTACGGGTGGATACGGGAGTAACGGGCTGGGATTGTTGCGTGAGGACTCCCGGGTATCAGGCGTCGGCCTCACGCAGCTGCTCCACCAGGGCACGCAGTGCGGCCGTGTAGCTGCGCCATCCGAAACCCGCAATCGATGCGCGCACGGCCGGACCAAGTCGCGAGACGTGGCGGAATGGCTCCCGCGCATGAATGTTCGAAAGGTGGACTTCGATGGTGGGGTACGGCACTGCCTTGATGCAGTCATGAAGGGCGATGCTGGTATGGGTGTATGCCCCGGCATTGATGATGCACCCGTCAACATGGCCGATCGCGCCGTGCATCAGGTCGATCAGTGCACCTTCGTGGTTGGACTGGTGGCACTCCACATCCACTCCAAGCTCCACTGACAGTCCCCGAATGTGCTCGTCGATGTCATGAATGGTGAGGGACCCGTAGATGCCAGGCTCACGGGTTCCAAGAAGATTGAGATTGGGGCCGTGCAGTATCAAGAAACGGTTTCTTCGTGTCATGGTAATGAGACACGGTACCCGTGAGTCACGCTGATACGCTAGTTTCGAGGTGGGATTCATGACAGGTGCCATTGGCACGTCACAGGAACCCGTTGCCTCCGCGGCTCAGCCCTTCAACTATTTTGCGATGGTTGACGGCTCTCTTGTGTGCCTGCCTGAGGGTGCGGCGCCGGTTTACTGGTGGCTGAATCGCCAAGGTGTGTCCGAGGACTTCACCGCTCTCTATCGGACTGAGGAAGTCTTCGGACTCTGGCCGTCGCGTCGCGAGATCACACGGACGTGGACGTTTGGCTTGGAAATTGAATTCGGAGCGGCAAATCGCGAGTGGATCGCAAGTGAATTGCACGCACGAGGCATGACGGCGGTTGCGGAACCACGGCGGCGCCACACCCCCCGGTCGCCTGGATCGTGGACGGTTGAATTTGATCCGGCATTGACTTGGGAACTTGGCGGCAGCGAGGCGTGGCCAGGCACATCCTTCCCACTTGGTGGGGAAGTCGTGTCGCCGGCACTTTCTGATACGCCGGAGACATGGGAACAGGTTTCGACA
>BJHB01000530.1:0-2201 GCA_014191415.1 Chloroflexota bacterium | reverse complement strand
GGCGCAAAGCCACAGTTCGGTGGACAAGGCCGCCCTCCTGGCCGGGTTCGGTCGCGAGAACGTGCACCTCGTGCCATGTGACGCGGCCCACGCGATGCTTCCGGATGCATTGGACGCGGCGATGCGTGCGGACAGGGATGCTGGACGGGTGCCCTGCGCCGTCGTGGCGACTACTGGCACGACAGCTACGACGGCCTTCGATCCCATCGATGCGATCGTGGCGGTCGCACGAAGCCACGGGGCGTGGGTGCATGTGGATGGCGCGATGGCTGGTAGTGCCATGATCCTGCCCGAGTGCCGTCCTCTCTGGGAAGGTGTCGAGGGAGCAGATTCGGTCGTCCTGAACCCGCACAAATGGCTTGGTGTGGTCTTCGACGCGTCCCTGTTCTACGTGCGCGACAGCGAACATCTGGTCCGGGTGATGGGGACCAATCCCAGTTACCTCCAAAGCGCCGTGGACGGTGAGGTCCGCAACCTGCGCGACTGGGGAATCCCGCTTGGCCGGCGTTTCCGCGCCCTGAAACTGTGGGCCTTGCTGCGCGGTCAGGGTCTTGAGGCGTTGCGTTCGCGCCTGCGTCGCGACTTGGACAATGCACAGTGGCTTGCCCGGCAGGTTGAGGCGACACCCCGTTGGCGGGTGGTCGTGCCGGTCCGGCTTCAAACCGTCTGCGTGAGGCATGAGCCACCGGGAATGGACGCCGATGCCCTCGATGCCCATGCGCGGGCGTTGTGCGACGCGATCAACCGGTCGGGCGTTGCCTACCTTACGGCGGCAAGCGTCAATGGTGAGTGGATTGCCCGGGTGAGCATCGGGGCCGAGATGACCGAACGCGAACACGTCGCCACTCTCTGGGAAGCAATGCGGGCTGAGGCAGCGAAACCGTAATCCACACAATCGCCCCTTGAATCGGAGGCGCCTCGCTCGGCCCGTTCGGGTGCGTCGCCGGTCTACATGAACGCGAACGTCGCCCCGGTCCCGTTAGCCTCGGCACGATCAAGGATGAGCCGAGCCGTGGCGGCATCCAGGAAGGCTGCGCCGACCGATTTGTACACGGTCACCGCGCCATCGGGCAGTCCGGGACGTCCGGGAGACTTGCCGTTGATGACGTCGCCAATCTCCCCGACGATCCGGTCTGGATGGAAGCGACCCTCGTGCATGGGGATGAGCAGATCGCCGGCCTCGGAAAGGGCGCCACTCCGGGTATCGAGGTAGACCTGCGCCCGGGAAATGAGATCGGTTCCCAGTTCGCGTGTCTCCGGCGTGAACGCCCCGACGGCATTGACGTGCGCGCCGGGTCGGGCACTCTCGATGACCGCCACGGAACTGGTGGTGCAGCAGGCAATGATGTCGGCAGTTGCGGTGATGTCTGATGCGGTCGCCGAAGCCTCCAGTCCGAACTTGGAGGTGACCCACTTGGCGAAGGCTTCGGCCTTTTCAATCGTGCGTCCGGAGACGAAGACCCGGGACAGTGAGCGCACGCGGGAGATCATCTCGACGTGTGCCCGTGCCTGCACGCCAGTGCCGAAGATGCCTACTGTGTGCGCGTCCGGTCGGGCTAGGTGGCGGGTAGCCACGGCCGAGCCGGCTGCAGTTCGAGCCGCGGTGAGGGCGGAGCCGTCCATGACTGCGAGCGGCATTCCCGTGACGGGATCGGTGAGAACGTAGACCGAAGCGACAGTTGGGAGGCCGCGCCCTGGATTGCCCGGAAAGACCGACACAATCTTGGTGCCCGTAATCGCAGGGTCATGGATGGCACATGGCATGGCCAGGATGACGCCGGTGCCTCCTGGAGCGGTGACCGATGCGCGCAGTGGCGTGTCCGTCGCACCGCGGGAATACGAGGCGAACGCTCCAGATACGGCCTCGATGACGGCATCGGGATCAAGCAGCGCGAGGACATCATCCTTGCTGAGCAACCGGGTCATCGGTGAGCTCCCCCTGATCATGGAACGGACGCATCGTTCCGTGGGGAGTGAGCGTCCCGTTCGGGGGCTGTCGAGACCCCGGCGACACCGATGCCCAGACTGTCGGGGCTGGTGGCTTTGGTAAACTCGAAACGTTCTCGCCCGCGAACCGTGGTGCCATTCTCTGGGGTGGATCACGATGCACGGTGACGTCTAGGGAGAGGACAGTAACCCAAGCCAGGGTAGCTCAGTGGCAGAGCAGGGGACTCATAAGCCCTTGGTCGGGAGTTCAACTC
>BJHB01000529.1:0-2213 GCA_014191415.1 Chloroflexota bacterium | reverse complement strand
CGGATTCAATCGTCGTCCAAACGTTCTCGGCAACCAGTGTGATCGCCTAGAACACTGCCATTGAGTGGGTGGCAATCCTCATCGGCTACCTTGAGGTCCCGGTGATATTTGAGATGTTTCGGAAGATCTACATCGAACGAGCGGAGATTGGTAACCGGATTCGGGTGAGGTTGGCCGGTGCTGCAAATTAGTGGCAGGCCGACCTGAACCTCCTGAAACGCGGCGTGCTTGGTAGCATTTCGGGGATACGGCGAAGGTCGACGCGCGTTCGCCAGTTGCGTTGCCGTTCCAAGGACGTACGCCGTGAGTGCAGCAACAGATCATGGCATCGGCAACGCACAAGAAGCGGTCGGGGCACACGCACAGATCACCCGGCGTAGGGCGCTAAGCCCGGCAGTGGAGCATTACCTCCAGGCAATTTACGCACTCACCGCTGAGCGCAAAGTCCTGATTGGCGCACGCCTTGCCGAACACCTCCGCGTCAGCGCACCCTCGGTAACGCAGACACTGCACCGACTTGAACGCGACGGTTATGTGGTTCTTATTGATCGCGGTGACCGCAAGGAAATCCAGCTGACGCCTACGGGGCACGAGATTGGTGAGGCATCGACGCGCAAGCATCGACTCATCGAAACGTGGCTAGTGCGCGACCTCAAACTCTCGACGACCGAAGCGCACGAAGCGGCTGAGCGTCTTGAGGCAGGTTTCGATGAACTCCTGCTGTCACGGCTGTTTGAGGCCCTCGGCCAACCCCTCGCCTGCCCGCACGGCAATCCCATCCCCGGATGGGGCGTGATAGACCATGAAGGTGGCTACCTGGACCGAGTGCTGGCCGGCGACCGCGTGGTTATCGGTCGCATTACTGAGGAAGCTGAGGCAGACCTCGACCTACTTACGTATCTGGAGCGGAACGGAATCTTTCCCGGGGTCAACCTCGAAATCATGGCCGTTGATCGCCGGAGTGGCGCGGTGACGGCCCGGTCAGAACGAGGAACCGAAATCAGGATTGAAGGTCGTTCGGCCGCACTGATCTATGTTCGGTCCATCGCTTGAAGGCCCAACGAGCGTGAGGGTCTATGCCGAGCTAGCCCGCCGCGCGTGGCAACGGCAACGCGCCTATGGAAACGCAAACCTTGCCGGGCTATTCACGAATAGTTTCTTCGGGTACATCCGGGTTGTCCCACTCATCGCGGCATTTGCTTCGAGACCCGATATCAGTGGATATGACCGGGATGCGGCGATCACGTGGAATTGGCTGGTGCAGTCGCTCATAACGATTGTCGCCCTCTGGGGCTGGTGGGAAGTGGCCCTGACGATCCGAAGCGGCGAAGTCGCGATCGATCTCGCACGCCCAATCCACTACCTTGGGTACTGGCTCGCACGTGACGTCGGACGCGCCGCTTATTCCACGGTGTACCGGTTCATACCGATCCTCATCGTCGGGCAACTGGTCTCGGGACTACGCTGGCCCGAAGCGCCTTGGCTCACCTGGCCCGCTTTCTTGTGCAGCCTGATTCTTGCGCTGTTCACCAGTTTTGCGTGGCGCTTCTTGCTGAACCTGGGAGCATTCTGGCTCACGGACTACAGGGCGATCGCAAGCCTCGGACTCGTCGCAACGACATTCCTGTCCGGCTTCCTCGTGCCGTTGGCCTTCTTTCCACCCGCAATCAGGAGCATCCTGGAGGCGCTGCCATTCGCCGCGATCATCCAGACACCGGCGACCGTCTTCCTGGAACGGGCGGAGGGAATAGATCTTGCGCTGTTGCTCGCTGAGCAACTAGGGTGGGCCACCGTGATGCTCGGGGTCGCTCACTGGGGAGCACAGGTCGCAATGCGCCGCGTGACGGTTCAAGGTGGGTAGTTCTGGCCCCATGCCTTGAGCACGATGCTAAAGGAAGGTCCGGGGTTGAGGACCGATATTGCAGTACTTAAAAGCGCTGCGGTGAACCGACTTGCGCTTGTTGGGTGAGCAATCAACTCGATTTTCGGAATCCTGCACAATCCAGTCCATGAGCCAGCCGGACGTCTTCTTGCCATCGCTATACATCCGACTCGCGATCGCCCGCGTTCGAGGGCGGATGCGGTACCGGGTTGGTTTCCTCTTGATGATCCTCGGCGTCTTCGTGGCAAACACGTTCGAGTTCGTCGCCCTCCTCGTGCTGTTTGGTCAGGTCCGCGACCTGGGTGGGTGTAGTGCCGGAGAGGTTGCCCTA
>BJHB01000528.1:0-2215 GCA_014191415.1 Chloroflexota bacterium | reverse complement strand
GATGCTGGACCGTGCCGATATTGATGCGGTGGTGATCCTCCTACCCATTCCAATGCTTTACGAAGCCGCCAAGGCATCGCTCGAGGCTGGCAAGCATGTTTTCTGTGAGAAGCCTCCCGGGGGCGATCTGACGCGGGCGCAAGATTTTCTTGAGCTCGAACGCGCGCACCCTGACAAAATCCTGTTTGTCGCGGAGAACTTCTTCTACCGTGATGACCTGCGACTTGCCCGGCTGCACCTCGACCGAGGTGTGATCGGCAGGGTTCACTCAATGTCGTGGCGTATTTCCGGGCAGTACGTCCCCAGGGCCGGGACGTTTTCAAGCACGCCGTGGCGTCATCGACCCGGATACCGCGGCGGAACGCATCTTGATGGTGGGATCCACATGATGGCGGCGATGCGCCTCCTTCTCGGCGATGTTGCAAAGGTTCACGGCCTTGTACAGCACGCGAACTCGCAGATGGGGGGCCCATCGACGTTCGTCCTCAACCTCGCGTTTGCAAATGGAACCGTGGGCAATTACTCCGCCATTCATCCGGAGATTGTTGTCCCACCAGATGACACTCGGCTCCGCATATTCGGTGACGCCGGGACAATGACGTTGACTCCACCCCATGTGCAGGAGTCCCGGGGCTTCGAGGTCCATGACGCCAACGGTTCCGCGCAGTCCTGGCGTGTCTCGCGTCGCAGCGGTGATTCACTCGATGGCGGTTATGTAAATGAATGGCTTGACTTCGTCACCGCGGTTCGGACTGGATCGTCGTACGTCGGCACGATGTCCCAAAGCGTGATGAACATGGTTCCACTTCTCCGTGGCCTCGACAGTGCAGAGTCCGGGGGCGAGGTCGATCTCAGGACTGATAGTCCGTTGCAGATTTCGGCAAGTTCGGTTCCGCTCTGGGTTCCAACGACTACCGATGGCTTGTTCCACGGCCTTGACATCCTTGAGACCAGAACCTAGGGACATGCATAAGGACCGCCTACCGGGATTTCAAGGCGTCGATAGATCATCGGCCTGATCAACGTCGGTCAGCAAGGCTGCGTACTGCTCATTTTGGAAACGGGAAGGAACTGACATGACACGTGATTCCGCCGCTCGCAAGGCGATTGGCGGGCGCATGACCGCGAACGGGGTCGTCGCGATCATGCGCCACACCGAGGCTTCTTTGGCTGTCGAAGCCGCTGAGGCACTACTCGCTGGCGGTGTAGATGTGGTGGAGGTGACACTGAATACCGCCGGGGCACTGGACATGATCAAGGGGCTTGCGCGCGCCCTCGGATCCAGGATGATCATCGGCGCCGGAACCGTTCTTACGGCCGATGCAGTCGACCACGCGGTTGATGCTGGCGCGCGTTTCATTGTTGCGCCGAACACGTCGCCGCACGTGATTAGCCGCGCATCACACCACGATATTCCGTCGGTCCCGGGAGCCTTCACCCCTACGGAAATCATGACGGCGTGGGATGCCGGCGCCGACATCGTCAAGCTGTTCCCGGCATCCGCAGGCGGACCCCGCTACCTGAGGGATGTTCGAGGACCGCTCAATTTCATCCCGATCTGCCCGACCGGTGGCGTGTCGCCGTCGAATGTGGCCGACTTCATCAGGGCAGGAGCGGTCGCCGTGGGGGCTGGTAGTGACCTGGTTGACAAGGGCGTCGTCGACCGCCGCGAGTGGGCGGAACTCGAACGTCGCGCGCGCTCTTTTGTGGATGGGGTCCATCAGGGCCGGGGTGCCTGACCCCACTGGAGGGGACACCTCAGTTGCTGGCGTCCAGTACCTCGACACTGGTTACGCGCCAGCACGGGAGACGTGGATGGGAACCCAGAATGGGGGTTCCATCCACACTCCTGGTCGGCACCGATAATCAGTGCTTGCGAAGTCGCTCGATCCCGTGGCGGATCCGAGCCAACCCTTCAGCAATTTCCGAGCGGGAATTCGCGAACGAAAGCCTAAGGAAGTTTTCACCGTATTCGCCGAACGCCGTTCCGGCAAGGATGGCAACCCCTTCCTCAGCAAGGAGCGAATCGGCTACTTCCTTGGAAGTGTGACCTGGCACCTCGATGCGTGGGAACGCGTAAAACGCCCCGCCCGGGTCGCGACATTCCACCCCGTCTATTGCATTCAGCCCCGCCACAACGAGTTCCCGACGTGCCTCGAACTCGGCAACCATGACGTCAACCCCGTCTTGCGGGCCGTTCAGGGCAGCGATCCCC
>BJHB01000527.1:0-2220 GCA_014191415.1 Chloroflexota bacterium | reverse complement strand
GCCGGTGTGGCTTGTGGTCATCGGGCGGGAACTCGCATTTTCCGTGCGCGAAGCGTCTTGCAATCAGGCGGGGTGTGGCGGTGGTTGGGTGCAGCCTATGGTGCGCGACCGATGGTGACTGGTGCCGCGTGTGACGGCGGTCCCTCGTAGGTCCTGATCCAGTCGTGCCAGAGGTGGAACGTTAGCAGACTCCAGAGGTGGAGGGGATCCGCTGCATGTGCCCCGGCCCATGCCACCCCCCCAGCCCCGCCTGATGTATGTACGCTGCGCTTGGTCCCGGCGAGGATCGCGCGCACGGCCGAGGCATCGAAGCAGGGTGCTGGATTCGAGAGGGCATCGTGCAGGAGGTCGCGGAGCGGTGCCCCGGCCGAGTGAGTGCTCCCGGGCAGGCCAAGCCACGCGCCGACTGGTGAGCTGAATCCCCGCTTGCGACGGTGGATGATGCTGTCTGGAAGGATGCCTCGCATCGCCTGCTTGAGGATTGCCTTGGTCTGCGGGCCGTGGCGGGGCGAGAAGCGCAGCAGGTCGGACGCGGGAAGGTTGAGGGCGAGTTCGATGATGCGGTGGTCGAGGAGCGGGCTGCGCACCTCGAGGGAATGCGCCATGCTCATGCGGTCGACCTTGACGAGGATGTCGCCGGGCAACCAAGTCCGGATGTCGAAGTACATGTGACGCTGGACCCCTTCGAATTGGTCGAGGTTCGGGCAGAGGGCGAGTGCCTCGTCGAAGGGATCGGGCGCGATGGCACCGGGTGCGCGGCCAAGGACGGATGCCCGGGATGCGGGATCGAAGAGGGTGCGCCAGGCGTAGTGGGCACGGTCCTGACCCTGATCGGCGGCGGCGGTGAAGCGTCTGAGGAGCTCGTCGATACCGAGTTTCTTGCCAGACGCGGGGAGGGCTCCGGCGATGCGGGTCAGGCCGGTCCGCACCGGGCGGGGAAGCCAGGCATACAGCGGGCGCAATGCGCTGGCGAGGTAGGTGTCGTAGCCCGCGAGTGCCTCGTCACCGCCATCACCGCTGAGGGCGACGGTGACGTGACGGCGGGTCATTTCGCAGAGGTAGTAGACGGGGATGGCGGATGTGTCGGCGTGCGGCTCGTCCAGTGACGCGATGATCCGGGGAAGGTCGGCGGCGAGGGTACGTGCCGACCCCAGGGTGGGTGCACCAGACGTGCCAAGTGCCGGAACGCGTCCCTCGCGGTGGTCGGCACCGAGGTGGGTGGCAACCTGTTTGGCGTACTGCTGTTCGCCCCATGAAGGCGGGTCATTTCGCAGAGGTAGTAGACGGGGATGGCGGATGTGTCGGCGTGCGGCTCGTCCAGTGACGCGATGATCCGGGGAAGGTCGGCGGCGAGGGTACGTGCCGACCCCTGGGAGGGAAGCGTCTTGCGATCAGGCGGGGTGGGGTGGTGGTTGGGTGCACCAGACGTGCCAAGTGCCGGAACGCGTCCCTCGCGGTGGTCGGCACCGAGGTGGGTGGCAACCTGTTTGGCGTACTGCTGTTCGCCCCATGACGGTTCGTCGAAGCCGAGGCAGAAGGTCTGGACGGGTTGGGTCATCGCCCGCTGCATCATGGCGACGACGGCGCTGGAATCCACCCCGCCGGACAGGAAGGCACCAAGGGGCACCTCGGAGATGAGCCGCTGGCGGGTGGCATCGTCCAGAAGATGGAGAAGTGCCTGCACGGGGTCCCGGCGCGCTCCGGCGTCCAAGGTGCCGGGGCGCGGTTCCCAGTACGGGGTTTCGCGCAGGGGACTGGCAGACCACGGTTCCCAGATGAGGCGATGGCCGGGGCGGACTTGCCGGATGGCGCGGATTGCGGTGCGAGGCGGGAGGGCATAGCCGAGGGCGAGGTAGGTCTCGAGGGCGGTTGGATCCAGATCACGCGGGACGTCGGGGTGGCACAGCACGGCTTTGAGTTCGCTGCCGAACAGGAGTCCGCCGACCGTTTCGGTGTAGAAAAGCGGTTTCTTGCCAACCCGGTCACGGGCGAGGAGGGCCCGACCGCGGCGCGCATCCCAGATGCAGAATGTGAACATGCCGGCAAGGCGGTCGACGCAATCGTCCCCGTATTCCTCGTAGAGATGGAGGATCACTTCGGTGTCGGAGTTGGTGCGGAACCGGTGCCCGGCGGCTTGGAGTCCGGGACGCAGGTCGAGGGCGTTGTAGATCTCTCCATTGAAGACGATCCAGATGGTGTCGTCCTCGTTCGCCATTGGTT
>BJHB01000526.1:0-2220 GCA_014191415.1 Chloroflexota bacterium | reverse complement strand
CCGTGTCAAGGGGCTGGTGGACTAGGATTCCGTATTATTTATATAATGTGCAGTTCCTACTCTGCCAGTAAGGGGGAAACGGGTGCGGATCCGGTCGTCGGTCCCCGCCGGGTTCTGGCCGCGATATCCTGACTGTGCAATCGTCACCGAGACCGGTGTTCCCGCTTGCCGGCCTGCACCCGGGCATCGGCATCTGGATGCGGGATGACGGCAGCGAGGATGACCGGCGCGATGGCCAAGGCGAACCTGCCTCCGAGACCGTTCGGTGCCGTCGAGATCGCCGGCATGCATCCACGACCACTCGCGGCACGGCTGCGTCCGTTCGCTTGCAGGTCTTGGGGCCTGGCCAGGGTGGTGGCCATCACGGCCCTGTTCCTTCCGGGATGTGGCGGTGATCCACTTGCGGACGCGACCCGGCCACCTGCGTCGCCGACACCCCCGCGTCAAGCCGCTCTCGCGCGTCCGGTGCCAACAGCGACCCGGCCACCGCCCACGCCGACGCCGTCGCGTGCGGACATCGAAGCCGACTATCCACCTCCCGGGACCGGGGCGCTCCTCGCACCACGCAAGGGCGGGAAGGGCCTCGGCGAACTGACGGTCAGCAACGGGACGGCAAGCGACGCCATCGTGAAGCTTTCCCGGGACGGTGAAGCGACGGCGGTGGTCTTCGTCCACGCAGCGGATGAGACGACGGTCAAGGGCATTGCGCCGGGGACCTACGACATCCAGTTCTCCCTCGGGATCGGCTACAACCCCGGGACAAGACGGTTCGTGCGGAACGACGGATTCCAGGAGTTCGACGAACCGACCACGTATGCAGAGGTGAGGGACGCACGGGGCACGTCCTACAGCGTGCTGCGGGTCACCTTGAACCCGGTCGTCGGGGGGAACGCGCGGACGGAAGCGATCGCTGAGGATGCATTCGCTGCCGGCTGGTGATTGCTGGAACCGGCTGGTGCTGCCCTCCCGGAACACGACTCCGGACCGGGACCCGGGAGCCTGATATCTGTGTCTGGCGGGTTGCAGGGTAGTAACATGTGACATCTGGAATTTTGTTGGGTGGGCACCCGTAGCGCAGACCGATCTCCTCCGACAGCAAATGAGGTGGCAGCGATGGGACGTCATGGCATGGTCGCGCGGTGGGCCTGGATGGGTTGCGGGGCAGTCGCGCTCGTGGCGGTGTTGGCGGTGTCAGGATCGATCCCCACGGGCCTTGCGGCGCAGTGCGAGATCCGGCCCCGGTTCCGGGTGCTGGCCGAGGCCCTTCCCGAGCTGATCGGGAACTGCGTGGCGTCCGAGGCACTGAATGGCGAGACCGGCGACATCGAGCAGCCGGTCGATGGCGGCGTGCTGGTGCTGCGGTCCGCCGACAACACGCCAACCTTCACCGATGGATGGCAGACCTGGGTTGCCGGGCCGAACGGCATCGAGACGAGGCTCAACAGCGAGCGCCTGGCATGGGAACCCGGTGAGGCATCGCTGGCGGTGGCGGCGGTGGCCGATGAAGCAGCGGTGGTGCCGGATGGCGGGACGCAGCTGGCTGCCCGGCCGGCACTCGACGTCGCGGACATGTACGCGGGGGTGGCGCCATCGGTGGTCAAGATCCTGGTGTCCGACGGAGCAGGATCCGGGGTGCGGGTGGCCGCAGGCATCGTGACCAATGCGCACGTGGTGGGTGACGAGACCTCGGTGACGGTGGTGCTGGCGGATGGGCAAAAGGTGCGGGGGCAGGTCGTGAAGGTGGACCAGGTGGCGGACCTGGCACTGGTCACGACGGAGGGGTGGATACCTGAGCTTGAGATCGAACGGGCATCGTTCCAGCGGATCGGGGACTCGGCATACGTGGTCGGGTTTCCCCGGTCATCGGAGATCGGCGGGGCGGCGTCGCTGAGCCGGGGGATCATCTCGGGGTTCCGGAATGGACAGCCCGGAGTGTCGTGGATCCAGACGGATGCGGCGATGAACCCGGGGAACTCGGGAGGTGGCCTGTTCAACGGGCAGGGCAAGCTGATCGGGATCCCGGCATGGGGGCTGCGCGGGGCCGAAGGGCTCAACTTCGCGATCAGCGCGGATACGGTGACAACGTTCCTGGCGAGGCCGGGGTCGCGGCGGGGGGCAGCGCCGACGGTGACCCCGGTGCCCAGGGTGGTACCGACGGTGACCGTGGGGCGACCCAGTTGTGGGGAGCCGTGCATAGTGGTGGACCAGTCGGGACGCGGT
>BJHB01000525.1:0-2237 GCA_014191415.1 Chloroflexota bacterium | reverse complement strand
CGGTGCCCAGCCGGGGCGTGGGACCGGCGGATCGTCCGGATGGATGCCGATACGAACGCCCGCCTGTTCGGCGACTGGGACGACCTGCTTGATGAACTCCTCGAAGTTCGTCCATGCTTCGTCTTCGGAATACTCACGACCATTGGTGAGCGGAAGTTCGTACTTCGTTGTCCGCCAGGTGCCGTGGGTTGCGGTCGCCATGTTGAATGCCCGGCCGCGCGCACCACCACGGGTGAGTTCTGGTTCAGTGCTCCAGATCCCATTCGCCATGTGCGCGTAGGTGGTGTAGGGCACTCCGGCGGCGCCAAGCGCCCGGATATGGTTCTTGTACTGCTCGATCTTTGCTTCGCGCCCCTCACCACCGAGTACCAGCAAGGGCTGGTTATGCACGTCGGCATTGCCGAATCCGTACACCTCGATGCCGTGTTTCGCAAAAATCTCACGCCGGCTTGCGTAGTACTCCGGCCCGGACTTCGTCTGGTCGGTCCAGAGAACCGCGTAGCGCAATCCCATCTGTTCCCAGAACTGCAAATCCTCTTCCGTCGGTTCAGGGTTCGCCTGAATGGCGATCTTGACCCCCGGCTTGAGCGGTGGCTTGACCATCGAACGCTCCTTCTCACTATCTGCGTCAGTCGTGGAGACCGGCCGAACCGGCTTGGAAGCACATCGACTGACCAAAGCATTATGCCCGCGGTGACATCCCCGCGCGTCGCCCCGTCTTGTTCCGGACCGTTCACCCAGCGAGGAATTACTCGACATGACGGGACCGGGGACGACGCAACATCCACCTATTCGTGGAGTGATTTTCGATTTTGACGGGACGGTCGCCGACACCCTCCGATTGGTCATCTCGGGTTTCCAGGAAGCGGTCGTGTCCGTCGGTGGCCCGCGTTTTTCCGATGCCGACGTGTATGACTTTTTCGGTCCGACCGAGGCGGGGATGCTTCGCCGGGCCGTCGGAGATCTCTGGCCAGAGGCGTATCGCGTCTATCTTGAGGCGTATGAACGGGACCATGGCGCGTACGATCAGCTGTTCGATGGAGTTGTCGACTTGATGGCTTCACTGCGCTCCCGTGGGATCCGGGTTGGACTTGTCACCGGCAAGGGTCGCGACAGTGCGGAGATTTCGGTTCGACGCACCGGCATCGGCCCTCTTCTTGAGGGCTTCGAAACCGGTAGCGATGCTGGCCTTGCCAAAGCGCACGGAATCACACGTGTCCGCGAAGCATGGGGGCTAGCACCTTCCGAGGTTGCCTATGTTGGCGACACACCAGATGACATGAAGTCGTGCCTTGAAGCTGGTGTTACTGGACTTGGCGCGGCCTGGGCCAAGACTGCAAGTGTCGTCGCTGACCCACGATGGCACTGCTTCGGTTCGGTCGCGGACCTTGCCTCGTGGCTCGATGCGCACATCGACGGGTAAGCCGGCCGACCTGCCCGACCCGAGGTGGGGTACCGTACCGAAGAGGAGAGAACAGATGGCCACGTCGCATGAATTGCGCTTCGAACTTGTACCGGGGTGGGAGAAACTGCCAGCCGGGATGTCCCACCTGGATGCGCCCGGCGTCGGCGTCGACTCACATGATCGTGTCTACGTCTTCGGCAGGCAGCAAAGTCTCGTGTTCGTCTATGAACGCGACGGAACGTATGTCACGTCCTGGGGCGAAGGCTTTTGGACGACGACCCACGGGCTGACCGTCGGACCGGACGACATGCTGTACCTGACCGATAGCGGTGGCCACTCGGTTGAGAAGTTCACGACTGACGGGCGGCATGTCCAGTCGTTTGGCCCCAAAGGCATCACTTCGGACACCGGCTACGTCAAGGTCTTTCCGGACCAGGCACGCCGTTCGGCGAGCATCCAGCACGCCGCGGGCCCCTACAACATGCCGTGTACCGTCGCCGTCGCGCCGGACGGCGTGGTCTATGTTGCGGATGGATACGGAAACGCATGCGTTCACAGGTTCGCCCCCGATGGCACCTACCTTGGTGGCTTCGGTGGGCCGGGTACCGGCCCGGGCGAGTTCAACCTTCCGCACGGCATCGCGATTGATTCGCACGGACGGGTGCTTGTCGCCGACCGTGAGAACGAACGGGTCCAGTTCTTCTCGGCGACGGGTGAGTACCTTTTCGAGTGGACCGACCTGCAGCGTCCGACGCAGGTCCGGGTCGGCCCCGGTGGTGACGTCTATGTTTCCGAGCTGCACTGGAAGCCCGGAATGCAGTCGTTCAAGACC
>BJHB01000524.1:0-2240 GCA_014191415.1 Chloroflexota bacterium | reverse complement strand
CACTGACCGAGAAGCCGAGCCGGCGGGCATCTTCAGTGTGTAGGCGCTGCGACGCGCGGTCACGAACTAGGAATCCAATGGCGATGCCAACGAGAGTGAGACCGATCGTGAACCAGATGCCTCGCTCTGCATATCCGCCGTAAGTCGCCAACAGGATGCCGATTGGGCCGATCCAATGACGCCAACCGACGATGACGGCCTCATGCACTCGAAAAATGACTCGACCTGAGGGCCCAGCACTGGGAGGCGCGGAGGCGGGGCGGGAGAGACGTCGGCGAGGCGGATCTGGCAGGTCACGGATTGCGGTGACGATGGTGACCCGGGTCACACGCCAGGCGGCGATCGCGACCGTGGCGATCGTAAGTAGAAGACCCACCGTTCCGGCGAGGATGATGCTGCGCGGGGCGGCGTCCCATTTGGCTAATTCTGCGACGCGTGCACCGGAACCGGTGAACCCGGCCCAACCCGAATCAACCGCCCAGACAAGGATTGATAGCAGGAGGCGGCTGACCCCAAGGCCTACGGGCACCCCAGCAATGGTGGCTAAGGTGGCGTAGGCGACCCCCTCAAGGGTGACAAGGGCTACCAGATCTCTCGATGACGCGCCGAGTGCGCGCGTTATGCCAAGTTCACTCCGTCGGGAGGCGACAAGCAAGGCAAAGATGAGGAAAACGAGAAGGAGGCCAGCGGCAACCGACAGGAGTGAGAATAGAAGAAAGATGGTGCTCAGGACATTTCCGGCACGGTCCGCACCGATCAGTATTTGTTCCTTGATCGGAAGTGCCAAGTACCCAGTGGTCCGTTGCAGCAACGCTTCCATTTCGGGGCCGCGTGCCGGGTCGGGGAGATCTCTGGCAGCTTGAACCAACGCTGCACGAACACCTCCGACGCGCAACACACGGTCGAGGCGCTCACGCGCTTCCTTGGCATCTTTTGGCACTGTCAGCGGGAACTCGCCAGCGCCCGGAGCATTCTGCATGGCGGGAACCTGCCCGGTGAGTAGCACATCAAGTTCATCGAGGGCGCGTTGGACGCGCAACTGGAGGTTCGGACGCCGATTCGCGAGGCCGACACGGAACTCGGGTAGCGAGAGCAATGCCCGAAGGGCACTGTCCGCTGCCTCATCAACGAGGCGTCTGCGTAGCGCAGTTGCGACGTCCGGCGCGAGTTCCGCACTTGTGATGAGGGTCCCGCGCAGGGTCACCCAGATCTGGTTGATCGGATCCTTGACACCTTGGGCCTGGCTTGGGGGCAGAGACGACTGAAGCCATCCCAGTGGCACGGTCAGCGCGACCGTAGACCCTGTGCCGAGGCCAACCGCTTTGGCTATCGCCGCGATACGTAGGCGGAATGCTCCAGATGTGCCGGTACAGGTGAGTTCGTCGCCAACCTCCGCTCCGAGGGTGGTGGCGCCCGCGCGGTTCAGAATCGCATCACCGGGTGCGAACCGACCAAGGTCAATCAGCGTTCCGGTGGCATCTACCAATTCGCCAAAGGCTCGGTCGTAATCGGCCGGGATGCCCCTGATGGCCGCCCCGGCACCTTGTTTGCTGCGCAGGTCGACCGCGCGGCAGGTTAGCCACACCGCGGGCATCATGCCGGTCACATCGCGCGTGAGGGCCGGATCAGAAGTGCGTGCCTCCAGAAGTTGGCTGTATACCTCCCGAGGAAACATCGCGGTCAGCGATGACGGATCCCCGTTCGCGATGGCCGTGGGGTTTGCCAATCTAGCCACATTGCTATAGGTCACTACCACGTCCAATCGGCCGATTTCCTCGACCGCGGCGGAGCGGAGTGAGTAAGTCAACGTATCGCCAGTTGCAAGCGACGCAGTGATCAAGATCGTAGAGATCATAAGGCCGACGACGATCAGGGCCGACTGCGATGGCCTCCGGGGCACTTGGCGCAAGGCAAGCGAAAGCAGGATGGGTCGCCGTCTAGCGAAGTTCCCGAGACCGGCGAGAACTATGACAAGGACGACCATCGCACCCGAAGCAAGATAGGTGGTCGGAACCCCGAAGAACGATTCCAAGGCCTAGATTCCCGATCCCGAATGGCGCACCGCTACGGTGGAAGCACTGCTGTTCGGACCGAGGGCTCCGGTGATTTCCTCATTGAGGATCAGGCCATCCTTCATGTGGACGATCCGGTCGCACTGAAGCCCGACTTCCCGTGCGTGGGTCACCACGAGGAACGTCTGTCCACGGGTCCGGTTCAGTTCACGCAGAAGTTCCATGAGC
>BJHB01000523.1:0-2247 GCA_014191415.1 Chloroflexota bacterium | reverse complement strand
AGTACGTTCCAGGACATCGCTTCGCTGCATCACGCCACCGCCAAGCACGATGCGTCGAGGTGACAGGGCCAGAACAATCGACGCCAATCCTGCGGCTAGGTACCCGGCCTCGAGTTCCCAGATCGGATGGTCATCGGGAATGGTCTCTCCAAGTTGCCCAAGCCGGCCGCTTATTGCCGGTCCGGCGGCCATTCCTTCGAAACATCGCGCCCCGTGGTAGGTGCAAAAGCCGGTGTAGCCATCTAATTCGCCGTTCGGCCAGGTGAGTCGCGGTATGGGGATATGTCCCATCTCGGGATGAAGCAAACCGTGGAGAGGAAAACCGTTCACGATTGCTCCCCCACCGATGCCGGTGCCGACCGTCAGGTAGACGCAAGGATCACAACCTTGGGCCGCCCCCCAACGCCACTCACCAAGGGCAGCGCCATTCACGTCGGTGTCGAACCCGACAGGCACGCCGAATGCTGCCTGAAGCGGTCCAACAATCTGCGTGTGCGCCCAGCCGGGCTTCGGAGTATTCGTGACCGACCCGTAGTCTGGGGCCTCCGTGTCGAGTTGGATTGGGCCAAAGCAGGCAACTCCAATCGCACCAAGGGCGTGCCCCTCGGAAGCCTCGCGAATGAAACTGATGCAGTCTGGGATCGTCAGATCCGGAGTGCGCGTGTCGATCCGCGTCCGGGCAATGATGTTGTCCGGTCCAGTTCCGACAGCGACTACGAACTTCGTGCCCCCACCCTCAATCGCACCGTAGACGAGACCCATCGCCGCTCTCCTGCAAAACCGATCCAGACCGAGTTGCTAAGCACGGGACCACTGCGCCCGACCAGTCCTAAACCGGATCAGCGTACCCCATGCGAACTGCAACCTGGCCACAGCGATAGGCCCATGTTGCTTGACTATCCGCGACCTCGATCAGACTAGGGCGGCACGCAGTAGGTTCAACTGATCGGCAACGCGGGAGTACTCTTCTTCACCGCTGTGATGCTCGACACTCCAAGCGCCTTCGTAGCCAGATGCACGTAGCATCGCCACTTTCGAGGCCAGCGGCCCTTCGCATGTCTTCTGATCGAAATGCGTATGGCATACCCATGGTGCCACGGCAGCATCAGCGGCGTGCCGTTCGTCGTCGGTTCCTGTCCACGAACCTAGATGCAAGGAAATCCCGAATCCAGGGTGGTCAATCGCCTCGTACAGGCGCTTCAGGTTTCCCCACGACTTCTCGGGTCCCCAGTGGTTCTCGGCGCCCATCCTGAACCCGTGATCATGGGCGAACTGGGCATATTGACGGAACCGGACGACGATATGGTCGAACTCGGCATCCGACCACGTCTCCCTCCTTGAACCGGCGTCAATGCGTACAAACCGTGCGCCAAGTTGCGACCCCGCCCGAAGGTGCGCCCAAGCATTTGCCTCGTTGCGCGCCCGCACCTCGGGATCGTCGTCCCAGACATGCGCCTGGTCCACGCACAGGTCCGCCAGCGACATGCCTCGCTCGTCGAGGGCATTCCTGACTTTCGCCAGGTACTCAGGATCTGTCGAAACCAGAAAGCGGTTCCAAATGTCGGCCGATTCGAGTCCGTACCGATACCTGCAGGTTTCCAGATATCCGAATACATCCATCTGGCCAGAACTTAGGAGACCTCGGAACGAGTACGACATGATCGAGAGCGTGGGCATGACCAATCTCCTCAGCTTTCTCTATTCCCCAGTCTATCCGCGAAGGCAGGCAGGCAACCGGTCAAAAAAGCAGAGACGTGGCTTGCGAATACTGAGTTTGCACTCACGCGCCGACGGGCATTGGAAGGACGGCCACGACTGGGTCATCGGCAGAGATCGATACCAGAGGGATCCCCCGGCCAGTGCGAGACTGCAACGGCACCTGCGTGGGAGTGATCCTGGTAACCGTGCCGTCGCTCGTCCGCACAAGTACCGTGGCGTCATGCGGATGGATACTCGCTACCGCCAGAACGGTGCCGTTCGGCGCCACAAGGACCCCGCCCGTCCCGCGACCCTTGGCCGGAAGTTCGGCGATCGCGGTCCGCTTTCCATGGCCGGTTGCGGACAAGGTGAACAGTCCGGTGGGGCCCTCGAAACCTGTTGGTGGGCATGCACCTGCAGCAATCACCCGTGCTCCAGACGCAAGTCCCACCCCAGCGACACCCTGGGTTGCGCGTCCGGTTGGTCTGACTTCCGCACCGGCAATGCGCAGTCCCTTAGCGTCACTCGTCACGAAAACTACGTCGTCTG
>BJHB01000522.1:0-2247 GCA_014191415.1 Chloroflexota bacterium | reverse complement strand
CACTCTTCAGCAGGGCATTCCGAGGCGCCACTGGAAAATGAGCGCTACAACTTCACCATCCTGACCTTTGATGGGCTCACCTTCTGGCTTGGCTTGAGCTACTTTTCACCCACAACCATCCTGCCCCTGTTCGTGAGTCATCTGTCATCGAGTAACGTTGTCGCCGGCGCGGTTCCTGCCGTCATCGCCCTCTCATGGGCGTTGCCCCAATTGCTTGGCGCGCGGGCAATGTCGGGCATCACCTCCCGCAAGCGCTACATCATTGTCACCGCCCTTCTCGGCCGGATCCCCCTCATTGTCATGATCGGGATCATCTGGGCGTTTGCAAATACCCATCCTCAACTGACCTTGATCGCCTTCTTCGTGTGCTTCGCACTCTTCCGCGCAACAAGTGGGATGAACACCCCGGTCTACTATGACCTTGTTGGCGCCACCATCCACCCACGTCAGCGGAGCAGGTTCATCGGCCTGAACCAGTTTCTCGGTGGCGGTATCGGAGCCCTCGCCCTCGTTGGCGGACGATCACTTCTCGATTCGTTTCCATTCCCGATCGGCTTTGTACTCTGTTTCGGATTGGGGACCGTCATCATCACGATCGCGATCATCTGGATGTCTGTCGTCCGCGAACCTCCAATCGTGAAACCGGACGGATCCTCGCAACCGAACGTGCTTATCCAGGCGAGGAATGTCTGGTCAAGAGACCGAACGTTCCGTCGCTACCTGATCGCACGATGCCTGGTCGCTCTCACTGGACTTGCCACCGCCTTTTTTGCCGTGCAGGCAACGAGGGAACTTGGCGCGACCGATGGCGACGTCGCCATCTATACAGCAATCCTGCTCGCCAGCCAAACGATCTCAACGCTCGCATGGGGCGCGATCGCGAATAGGCTGCGCCTCATGAACGTGATGCTCGCCGGCACTGTCCTCGCCGGCTCGGCCTCCCTTCTTGCCTTCATGGCTCCGTCGTCCACCATCTTCATGCTCGTCTTCGCGCTTGCCGGCGCGTCAATGGGAGCCATCGTGGTTAGCGACGGTGCCCTGCCTCTTTCCTTTGCCGAGGACTCAAAGCAGGATCGATCTCTCTACGTGGCCGTGGCGAATACCGCCGTCTCACCAATAAACCTGATCGCTCCACTTCTCGGCGGAGCACTTGCCGACGCGGGGGGCTACGGCACGACATACGTCATTGCCTCGTTGCTTGCCGTCTTCGCAGCCGTCGCCACCGTGACGGCCTCTACAAAAAGACCTGCGGCTCTTTCGCGGACACTGTCGTGATCAGGGCGCGGATCCAAAGGACGCGCCCCAGGTCGATTGAGCCCAAACAAGGACGCGTCTATTCGGTTCACGGATGCGCAACGTGAGCGGCCCTCCCGAGGCAACCATCCGCCCAGTCACCCAAAATAGGGACGATGACCCATGGTCACTGCCGGATGCCCGTCGGAACATTGCGGTATTGGTTTTGGACGGGTTCTTCTTCGCACTCGGCTACAACTTCCTCTCGCCAATCTCGATCCTTCCGGTTTTCATCGCCAGGCTTACACCCGTTGATTTGTTCGCAGGATCATTCACTGCCATCGATCAGATAGCGATTGCCATTCCCCAGTTCATCGGCGCCAAATGGGCTGACCGGTTCGCGCAAAAGGGCCGGCGAAAGTGGCTCAAGGCGTACACGAACCTCTCCGGACGCATTCCTATCGCGATCACCATTGTCACGATCGCCGTCCTCGGCGATTCGCACCCTTCAATCCTTGTCGCAACCCTGATGGTCGCGTTCTTCCTGTTTCGCCTCGCTGAAGGTGCCGGGGTTCCGGCGTACTTCGACCTCATCGGGCTGGTCATCCATCCGCGACTTCGTCCTCGTTACTTCTCGTGGCAGCAGGCGGCAACCGCGGTTGGGGGCATCGTGAGTGCCTTCGGGGCCCGGTGGGTCCTCGGGGCGCTTCCGTTTCCCTGGAACTTCGTGGCGTCGTTCTCTGTGGGATTGACACTGGTGGTCGCGGTCACAGGCGTATTCCTCCAAGTCCGCGAACCGCCTCCGGTAGGTGATCCCCGACCAATGGGCCCTGCAAGCGCGCTTCCCGCCGGACCCGATACCTCACACCGCCCCTCGTGGCACCAATCAGTGGTCGAAATCTGGCGTTCGGATGGTGGCTTCCGGCGCCTCGTCCTCACACGTGCCTTGATAGGGATTGCGGGCATGGCGCCGGCTTACTACGCCGTCGGTGCCGTGCGTCGATTGGCGGCTAG
>BJHB01000521.1:0-2257 GCA_014191415.1 Chloroflexota bacterium | reverse complement strand
ATATCGCTGAGGCCGTCACTTCTGGTCAGGCACGCTTGTCGTCACCAACGGGGACGAGGCTTGCCTCCGACGCATTCCTTGATGTCGGAGTGACGCAAATTGGCCTCTCTGACATGGTTGGAGACGTTATTGACCCGCATGCCCATGGAGGTCGGCGACGACGCTGGGTTTTCATGCATCCACCATCGCGCGCGACGGTGACTTTTGCCGTTCGAGATACGGGGACAGTTTTCCAATCTGGGGTCGGGATGAGGTCGGACGCTTGGAAAACCGACTACGGCGACGGAATGGTTTTTACTGTGGAAGTCTCCCCTGCGGTCGGCGACATGAGCAAACAGACCGTACAACGATGTTCGCTTCGGATCAATCCCAGGGCGCTTGAGGACGAGCGTCGCTGGATTGAGTTTCGCGTCCCGCTTGATCGTTGGGTTGGACAGACGGTGGACCTCACGCTCCTCACTGGCCCGGTTGAGGATGTGCGAAATGACTGGGGCGGATGGGGGAACCCGATGGTGGTGGTTGATACGTCGATCCGACGACCTGCGAATGGCCCCCGCCCGCCCGCGTCGGTGGTTCCCAATCCGGACACCGGATGCGCGCCAGAGAGTGGCTAACCGTCTAGGTTTCGCCCCCGACATAACCGCCCAATCGAGGTCCGATAGCGGATTGTCAGCGGGCAACGGTTGCGTATCGGTAACCCCACGTGGCCCGGTCTCCGGTGGTCACTGTGGCGATCCACCATTCGATGCCATCGCCAAGCGACTGCCTCTTCAACAGGCCCGGCTGTTCAGCAGTGTTTTGGTCGAGGTCCGGAAACACAATCGTCGTGATCCCTACCGGAACCACCATCGTCTGACGTCGTTCCCAGTACCGGCTCGTGTCAGTACCGATCCCAGCGACCGCCACATTGAACAGAAGCTCGTGGCTATATCCGGGCAGATAGTAGCGGTACTGCCGGGACCGGTCGTATGCCACAAGCAGGGTCGAAGCCGGGATGAAGTCATTTCGTAGCGCCGTTACTGTGTGATCGAGCGTGCGGTCAACTTCCCTGATTTCGCGCAGACGTCCCTCACCGGGACCGACCAGAAACAGGCCTGCGTTCATCATGCAAATCGTGAGGATGACAGCAGTAGTTGTCATGATTTCGCGCACGTCTGATCGTGTCCGCCGCAGCGCCGCGAAGAGATCCACTACGAGGTCACGCGTCCCGGCAGCAACGAGAAGGCACGCGGGTGGCAGGAACGTGAGTATGTAGCCCGGATTTCCAAGGTGAACAAGCACGTAGAAGGCCAAAGGCGGTGCGAGCCAGATGGCTACGAAACGGGTTGCGGGCTCGCTCGCCAATCGCGTTGGGCGGAAGCGACCGCCCAGGTCCAGAACCAGCAGCAGGATTGCCGGTCCGAGACCTGCGTAGGTGAAATTCACCAGGGCCCGCAAGTTTTCCAGAACACCGAGTAGTTGCTTGCCGAGGCCGGACGTCGACTGGATGAAGTAGGCGTAGTAGCCGCCGGTGGCTTGCTGGTAAACCTCCCAACCACCCGTGGCGATGACCATTGGCACGTACCACGCCGTGATCACGGCCACACCAGTGCTTCCCGCAGCGACCAAGTTCCCGAGGTTCGTTCGCCAAGACGATGAGGTACTGAGGATTGCCCAAGCAAGGACTGGAGCGAGAAATGGCGCGATTTCGCTCCGATAACCCGAACCGATCCCGAGAATGATGGCCCCGACGATCACCCATCTGCTGGCACGCCTTTTGTCCGAGACGACCCGCAGCGATACCCACGCGCCTGATGTTGAGAAGGCTGCCAGGAGTGCGTAGGGGTAGGCAACCTCACCCTGACCCCAGAAAAGGGCCGATGTTGCAAGTAGGCAACCGGCAAGGACCCCAGTCGTGCGGTCGAAGAGACGCGCCCCGACCAGGACGAGCATCGTCACCGCGAAGCCACTGGCGACGATGCTCAAAGTGACATAACTTGCGTTGGCATCACCGATAGCCAGCCGCAGCATCCACGCCGTTGCGACGTACAGCGGATAGCCGGGAGGTTGGGGTTGATGGAAGGCTACGTTGTATTGGTCAAGAGCTAGTGCGTAGTTCGCGCTGTCCCAAGCGAAGAGGTATTTGCTCCGGAATGGAATGCGGGATGCTGCCGTAGCCAGTCCCATCGCGAGCGCGAAGAACCCAAACAAATCGAGCCAGGTCTGGCGATCATGCTCGCTGTCTCGCAAGACAGATGTGGATTGGCCGCTAGGTTCA
>BJHB01000520.1:0-2267 GCA_014191415.1 Chloroflexota bacterium | reverse complement strand
TAAGCCAGTGCAGATTTCGCAATGGACGATCACCACCCTCAAATGTACGCGGGCGGCCTCTCATTTACCGTCCAAAGGTGGCGAGACGATCAAGGACCTCTTGCAGTACAGCGCGTGAGGCGGCGTAACTCATCCGGAGCGTGCCGGAGCGATCGAAGAACGCCGCCCCAGCAACGCACGAGATGTATGCCTCGTCGAGCAATCGCAATGCGTACGCATTCGAGTCGCCCGGTTCACCGGCCGTACCCGCGGGTATTCGGGGATAGGCGTAGAACGCACCCTCAGGCATTGGGCACTCATATCCAACGCTTCGAAGTCCGGAGACAAACATCTTCCGACGCGCGTCGAACTCGGCAACCATGTCATGGACGCAGTCCTGCGATCCGTTGAGTGCCTCGACCGCAGCCCACTGCGCAATGCTGCACGGGTTTGAAGTCGTCTGGGTCATCAGCGAGTCCACGGCCTTGATGATTGTCTTGGGACCAGCGACGAAGCCGATCCGCCAGCCGGTCATTGCATAGGTCTTGGAAACGGTATTGACTGCAAGGACCCAGTCGCGCGCACCCGGCACGTCCGCGGCTGCGAACTGGTGCACCGCCCCGTCGTACAGGAAGTGCTCATATGTGTCATCAGTGATCACATAGACCCCGTGTTCGATTGCGAACCGGGTAACCGCGCGGACTTCCTCGGGATCCATCACCACACCCGTCGGGTTCGACGGGCTGTTAACGATCACCGCACGCGTGCGCGGTGTGACATGGCCAACCAGGTCGGACATCCGCAACTTGTGATCTGGACCGAGGGGCACATGGACTGGCACACCCCCCACAAGGGCAACTTGATCGGAAAACGTGGCCCATGTCGGGACAGGGACAAGGACCTCGTCACCCGGGTTGAGGAGGGCAACCATGAGGTTGTAGAGGGCCTGCTTTCCACCAATGCAGATGCAGACTTCAGACGCGGGGTCGTACTGAACCCCATTCTCACGATGCAACTTGTGCGCGACCGCTTCCTTGAGTTCGATGATCCCACCAGACGGCGTGTATTTCGTCTTGCCGTCGCGGATTGCACGATACGCCGCTTCCTTGACGTGCTCCGGAGTATCGAAGTCAGGTTCACCAACCGTCAGTTCCAGGACAGGCTTCCCCTGGCGAGCAAGCGCCTTGGCACGCGCACTCGCAGCGATTGTCGGTGACGGCGCCATTGCCTGGACAAGGGCACTGAGCCCCGGTTGCGTGTGACTTTGCCTGGTCATCTCGGCCATCGTTCTACCCTCCGGCTACAGATAAGTTCATGCCACCTGAGGTTTGGGCAACCACATGTGACTGAGGCAGTCTCGTGACCTGTGACGACTGGTTTGGTCACATTCGGACAGCGAGGTCAGCCTTCGGCCTACTCGCTGTCGTCATACTCCGGGCAGTCGATGTACCAGCGCCGAACCGCATGCGCATTGAGTTCCACCGCCGTGATCGTTGGTTTCACCCAAAGGTTTTTGTCGCATCTGGCGAGCGATACGCCGTCACGCTTGAACGCAATCGCATGCCAGCAATCGGCGCATTGCCGTCGATCGGTCCCGACGACTTCAGCTTCAACCGGTGCGGCGTCCGTATCCTTGACCTGGTCTTGCTGGGCTCGTTGGGCCGCCTGGGCGCGCTGTAGGAGCACGCCGAGCGTTCCGAGCGAGCCACTATCATCTTGTCCAGTAGCTGATGGCATCGGGCTGCGACCCGAGGGCGGCCGGCTGCCGGAATCACGTGGTGAACGTGACGCGCCCGGATTGCCTCGAGGACGGTCGGTGGTCAAGGTAAAGCCTCCAACCGGGTGACTTGCTGACGCGACCAGCAACGGCGAGCGTGGACGATCATCTTTCCAGCTTCCCCGAACATTTCAGGGATGGTCCTGCGCCTGAAGTGGTGCCGAACCGCATGTTGGACACAATCGAACCGTTTCCGTGGCCCGCACCCGCCCCGGCCGGCGCGCGGGAGAACGTCGGATCAGTGCGCGGATGACAGAGATTCATCAGGCCCGCGCGCATTTATGAACGCCATGGTATCGCAATTCACCCCCCGCCGACAATGGACAATCCGCGGCGATGACCGTTTCACCGCACCAAGTTCATCACCCTTCGCGGCATTCACTTCCCTATGCAGAATGTGCTGAAAATTCGCGAAAGCACATCTTCGGTGACAGTCTGGCCCGTGACCTCCCCCAGTGTGCGCAATCCCTCCCTCAAGTCGGTCGCGACGATGTCGTCCGGAAGTCCTGCG
>BJHB01000519.1:0-2270 GCA_014191415.1 Chloroflexota bacterium | reverse complement strand
TGGTGAACGGGTCCTGGATATCGCGTGCGGAACCGGCAACACCGTCCTCGCGGCCCGGGCGCGTGGCGCGTTCGTCACGGGACTCGACATCACGCCCGAGCTTCTCGAAATCGCCCGGACGCGGGCCGTGACAGACGGGTACGACGACATCGCGTGGAACGAGGGAGACGCCGCACACCTGCCGTACCCGGATTCGTCATTCGATGTCGTCGTGTCAACGTGCGGGCTCATGTTTGCACCCGGACACCGAAACGTTGCCAGTGAACTCGCGCGGGTCACGGTCCCCGGAGGGCGCATCGCCATTCAGGCGTGGACCCCCGATGGAGGAATCGGCAAACGCTTCGCGATTACTGACCGGTACGCCCCTCGACCGTCTGGGGCGCCCGACCCGTTCGACTGGGGGTCGGAAGAGAAGGTGCGGGCACTGCTCGATGGCGCGTTCACTGGCCTCGCCTTCGAGCACTCGGACCTGCCGTCGATAGCTCCATCACCAGAGGTCCTCGCGGACACCATGCTTGAGATCTACCCGCCCCTCGCGACACTGAACCGCTCGATCTCACCCGAGTTGCGAGCCTCCCTGCGGACGGACCTGATCCACTTCTACCGCGGCTACGTCACTCATGCAGACGGAAAGGTCCGGGCGGGACGCGAATACTTGATCACCACCGGGACCCGGGTCTGAAGACGGGTCCGCAATACCCCCGACCTCAGGCGTCGACCACCTTCAAGAGTCCCTGTCGGCAGGTTCCGGATCACGCCGGATCTCATCGAGCATCACGGCAATTCCGGCAGCCACGGGGACCGATAGCACCGCTCCGGTGATACCCATCAGTTCTGACCCGATCAGCAACGCGAGCATCACAGCAAGCGGATCAATTGAGACTGCCCGTTCCATGACACGGGGCACGATCAGGTAGTTCTCCAGTTGCTGCACGACAACGTAGAGCCCGAGGGTCAGGAGTGCCGTGGTCGGAGATACCGACAGGGCGACGAGCACCGCCGGCACCGCGCTGAACACCGGCCCGACCATCGGGACAGCTTCACCAATCGCTGCAACCAAGGCAAGCAGGACGGCATACGGCACACCTAGCGCAAGGAGGCCGACCAGGCAGATACCACCGATGATCAAGCTCAGGAGCACCTGACCCCGCAGCCAACCACCAAGCCGTTCGCCAATGTGTCCCAGGATGCGTTGCGTCCTCGGGCGTCGCGCCGGAGCAAGAAATGACATCGCGAACGCGATGATCCGGTGTGCATCCGACGTGAAATACAGCGCGAGAATGAGTACGAAGACTCCGTTCAGGGCGCCACTCAGGAATCCGACCGCGTACTGAACCACTACCAATGCCTGTCCAACGATCGAGGTCACCTGAGACATGACCGTATCGAGCGCCTGGGACAAGCCTCGTCCGACATCAAGTCCAGGTGGCACCGGCATGTCGGCCGGGAAATCATTGGGCAGGTTCGTTGCCCATGCCGCGACCATCCTCCCAGTCTCGGGAAGCTTGCGCGTGAGGTCGCGCACATCGCGCGCAGCCGGAGGAATGACCGTCGCGGCTATCGAGATGGCCCCGGCGACAAGGACGGCGTAAACCAGCAGCACGGCAACCGAACGGGATGGTCGCCAAGCCACAACGACTCCGCCTCGTGTGTGGTCAGGTGGCCGGCACATCCAGTCGACGATGGGCGACATTCCACACGCCACGATGGTCGCCAGGAAGATCTGGATGATCACGCCCTGCAATTGGATGGCGAGCAGGGTTGCTGCGACCAGTGCCGCTACAAGAAGGACGGTGCGGTAAGCGACCCTCCACAGGGAGGCCTCGCTAACTTGGGGATGTGAATCCGGCATGGTGCGCAAACTGTATCTGTCGAGGGGATCGCGAGGATGCGGTCAGCGGGGCGAGTGCCGGAGGCTGCAATTGCCGCTTCAAGGATGGTGACTGTCCGACAGGCTCTCCTGTCACAACAGCGAGGTCGGGCAACGCGACGAAGGACCGACCAAGTTCATGCGGCGACGAGGGTGGTCATGGAGCGCCCGCGGGCGTACGGGTCAAAGTCGCGCTCGCAGATGGTGTACGCGTCCGGGTCACTGTGGCCGTCCGCGTTACTGAAGGCGTTGCCGTAGACGTAACTGTCGGTGTGACCGTGCGCGTGTGAGTCACGGTAGCGGTCGGGGTAATCGTCCGAGAGGGCGAAACCGTGGGTGTCACTGTCACGGTGCGACTCGGCGAAATGGTCGGGGTCAGCGTCGCGGTACGCGTCGGTGT
>BJHB01000518.1:0-2273 GCA_014191415.1 Chloroflexota bacterium | reverse complement strand
CCGGATTGACGGGTCGAACACCTTGCTTTGGCGCAGGACCCACATCGACCGGTCATACGTGGCCTTGACCCGGACGACGCGTTGCAGGCGTTCGACAGTCTCGATGTTGTGGTTCAGGATGTCCGGCCGGGCCTCGACGACAGTGCGGAGGGCATCATCCCCACCCTGTAGGTCCGGGATCAGCACCTCGATGGTGCAATCCGGCACCGATGCGCGGATGGCATGGATGGTCTCGGCGAAGATGCCCGCGCCACCATCTGGCAGGTCATCGCGGGCGACTGACGTGATGACCACGTGTCGCAAGCGCAATTGCCGGACAGCATCGGCAACACGGCCCGGTTCCTCGGTATCCAGACCGGTTGGGCGACCGGTTTCAACGGCACAGAAGCGGCACGCCCGGGTGCATATCCGTCCCAGGATCAGGAACGTCGCGGTGCGGTTCTCCCAGCATTCATAGATGTTGGGGCACCGGGCCTCCTCACAGATGGTGTGCAGGCCCAAGCCGGCCTTGAGGGTCTTCAGATCCTGGTAGTTCGGCCCGGTGACCGCCTTGACCTTCAACCAGTCCGGCTTCGACTCGATGGGGACGCTGGCCGCACCGGGTGCACGCTGCCGAAGGCGGACGCTACTCACCGGAATGATTGTCTGGGACATCGCGTCACTCCTGGTCCGCGGGCATTCCTGTCCGCATCTCCGTCGGGGCGTCACTCATGGTCCGCGGACATCGTGTGCCCGCCCAACGCAATCGGAACCGCCGTGTTCCATGTAGTGTAGCCGCGTCCACCGGTCTCCACCCCATCGCACTACCGCGCCCGGACAGTCATGGTGCTTCACCCGCTCGCCACTCCACCCGGCCACGAAAGTCCCGGGACGGAGGTCGGTCACGCGAAGGGCGTCGAACCACACCTGGCAAGGTGCATGACCGACCCGGGCGACGCCGGACCGGGGTACCCGCGCGGCACAATCTGCCCACCATGAGCATCACCACGCCCGAACGCCACGAGACCGTCCCCACGGTGCCACCGGCCTCCCCGTCACCACGACGTGGCGTGGCGTCTCGCACCGACAGATTCACCGAGTCGGTCATCCGAGAGATGACCCGCCTGATCCAGTTGCACCATCCCGACGATGGAATCAACCTGGCCCAAGGGTTCCCGGACTTCCCGGCACCTCGTGAGCTGAAGGATGCCGCAATTGCGGCCATCGAAGCCGACATCAACCAGTACGCGGTCACCTGGGGCGCGCCAAACCTCCGGCGGGCCATCGCGGCCAAGTACCGCCACCACTACGGCATGGCGGTTGATCCCGACACCGAAGTGACCGTCTGCTGCGGAGCAACCGAGACGATGCTTGCCACACTGATGGCAACCGTCAACCCGGGCGACGAGGTGGTCATCATTGCGCCGTACTACGAGAACTACTGGCCGGATGCCGTCCTTGCCGGTGCGACGCCCCGGTTCGTCACCCTGCGCGAACCGGACTTCGACGGCGATCCGGCCCGGCAGTCCTGGCGACTCGACCTTGACGAACTGTCCGACGCATTCAACGAACGCACCGCTGCCATCGTGATCAACACGCCCGGCAACCCGACCGGGAAGGTCTTCAACCGCACCGAACTGGAGGCCATCGCGCACCTGTGCCAGAAATGGAATGCGTTGGCGATCACCGATGAGATCTACGAACACATCCTCTACACCGGTGAGCACGTGCCGCTGGCGACCCTGCCCGGCATGCGCGACCGCACCGTGACCATCAGCGGCGCGAGCAAGACCTACGGCGTGACCGGTTGGCGGGTCGGGTGGGCCATCGCGCCCGCCTGGCTGACGAATCCGATCCGCAAGGTCCACGACTTCCTGACCGTCGGGGCACCCGCACCCTTGCAGGCGGCGATTGCCATCGCAACCGGACTGCCAGACCAGTACTACCGGGACCTCCGTGCCTCGTACACGACGAAGCGCGATGCGATGGTCGACGCCCTCGCCGAAGCGGGTTTCCGGTTCGCATCACCCGAAGGCGCCTACTACGTGATGGTCGACATCACTCCCTTCACCGCGGCAACCGGGGAGGACGACACCGCCTTCTCACGACGCCTGATCGTCGACCACGGATTGGCAACCGTGCCCGGATCGAGTTTCTTCCCGGAACCAGGACAGGGGCACAACCGGGTGCGGTTCAGTTTCCCCAAGAAGCCAGAGACCCTTGCACGGGCTGCTGAACGTCTGCGAACGATCCGCCACTGACCTGAACGGTGCCCCCAGACAACGGGGTCCGGG
>BJHB01000517.1:0-2273 GCA_014191415.1 Chloroflexota bacterium | reverse complement strand
GGTCGAGAGACGGTGACGCGGCACCGGACCCCGAAGCAACCGATTGTTGACTAGGTGATACTGTGACCATGGCGCCTACTATAGGCGCATCGTTGGCTTGCGTCAACGCGCCTTGTCAACCAACGCAAGCGCTGCCTTTGCCCATGCAATCACTTCGGTGGTCAACCCAAGATTCCCCCACTCTTCCGGTTTGAACCAGCCCGGCCGCGCCTCAGGATCATCACTATCCGCCCGGGGATTCGCCATCGACCCCGGCGCGACCCGCGCGGCGTACACAAGATCGATGTGCTCATGGTCAGGATTGGTTCCACGCGCTGGGATCGCCTCCAACTGGATCCCGATCGGTTGGACCAACCTTGGAGGCACCCCCACTGGTCTCGGGACGTCAATGAACAACGGATTGGATGCGTCAATCAGATCGACGATGATCCCCGTTTCCTCGAGGGTCTCGCGCCGCGCGGCCTCGTCCGGAAGTTCATTTGGTTCAACATGACCACCCGGAGGGAGCCATCGCCCCAGCTTTCCATGGAAGTGGAGCAGCACCGCACCCTCATGGGCAACAAACACCGCGACGGCGTATTCGCGAACCAGCATCGATCCGTCACTGCTAGCCACGATTGGCAATCCTGATCACGACCATCACCCCGACGGCTGACATTGCCACGGCCGATCCAAGGGTGACCAAGGTTGCACCGACCCACCCGCCTCCGAAGACAAACCACAGCAATGCGAAATGAGTCGCCATGCTAAAAGCGCCGACGAAAGACGTCACAATCCACGCTACGTAGCCCCGTCGCCGAATGTATCCCCACCACCGGCCCCAAGTCATGGGGCCGATCGGTTCGCCATGGAGATCAAGTGCCCGTTGCCGGAATGCGCCCAGTCGCTGGAGGTCGAGCGCCGACAGCCCGGTACCACGTTCCCGCGCCTGTTCACGGGCGTTCAGGCCCTCCTGTCGCCGACGGCGTGCCGCATCCCGCCTGGCCTTGGCACGCGGACTACACTCCATCGCAACAAAGACCGCGAGTGACCCAAGCAGCGCAAGGGTGACCACCCCACCGATGACTGTACTTTCCATCTAACTAACGTGGCTGTCAGAGCGTCCTGGGGGTCGGTCGAACCGGGTTCCGCGCACAGGTGCCAAACTCTAGCAGGGATCCGGACCGTTTCCCTATCCATCCCACCGTTCATGCAGAACCCCTGCCGAATGGGTGGGGAAAATGCGCCAGACCCGAACCTGACAGGGACAAGCCCATGACCGCCATGTTCTCCGCCGACACATTGGTAAGCGTCGAAATGGCGCTCCGCCTCGCCGCCTCGGTGATCCTTGTAACCCTTATAGGATGGGATCGGGAAACCCACAGGCATCCCGCCGGCCTTCGCACACACCTGCTTGTCGCCCTCGGCGCGTGCGCATTCACCATTGGCGGGGTAGTCACGGCAGGTGGAAACACTGATCCGATGCGCATCGCCGCACAGGTGGTGACTGGTGTCGGTTTCCTTGGTGCCGGAGCGATCTGGAAGGTGCCTAGCGAACGCTTCGTCCACGGACTCACGACGGCGGCAAGCCTTTGGATCGCCGCTGCCATCGGCCTACTTGCTGGCGTCGGCGCATACCCGCTCGCGGCCGTGACCGCAATCCTCGCGTTTGGCATCCTCCGACTGCGAACGCATCCCGGCCTGTCCGAGGACGAGGATGGACGTTCCGAGACAGGGAAAATCGTGTGACGGTTACGAACGGTCCAACGCCATCACCATCGCTCGGAACTGCCATTGACCTCCACGTCCACACCACCGCGTCATCTTGCGGCTACATGACGCCGTCGGAAGCTGTTGGGCACACACGCGCCTCCGGTCGCCGGTTCCTAGCAATCACTGACCACAACACCACTAGTGGAGCGGTCGAAGCAAGAACTTTCGCGAAGGCGACAGGGGACGACCTGACGGTCATCGTCGGGATGGAACTGTCGACAGCTGACTTCGGACACGTTCTGGTCTTCGGCGAAGGCGTGGAAGACGACTGGGGATGGAGGTCGCTCATGCCAATGCCCCGGAACCTGCCCGATGGATGGGTGGCAATCCAGGCACACCCGTTCCGTGACCTAGTGAAACGTGCGCTTCCAGGGCCCCTCAAGTTCGATCTGCCTGACTTGCCGCCGTCAATCTCCGCCATCGAAAGATGGAACGGCAACGACCTGCTTTCCAAATCCCCAGACCGGCGCGCCGACCTCGATGAAGCGTCGCTGTCCTACATCGCGGCACAGGGCCGAACG
>BJHB01000516.1:0-2277 GCA_014191415.1 Chloroflexota bacterium | reverse complement strand
GGGCGGCACGGCGATTCCCGCAGCGGGCACCACGATCGCCGGCGGTGCCGTGCAGACCTACTGGATCGAAGCCTTCGCGCCGAGTGCGAGCATGGCTGACATCGCCTTCACGCTCACCCCCACCGGTGGCAGTCCGGCATCCCCCGACAGGATTCGCGCCACGGCGGCGGCGGTGGATCTCGACGTGGACAGCAACAACGACGGCACGATCGACCCCGACAACGGCCCGGCTGGCACGGACGATCGGATCGAGGAACAGTCGCCTGGCCAGATCATCTTCGCCAACACCGACGACGACGACGGCAACGGCGTGGGTGACACGCTCGACGCCGGGCCCGTCGCGGGAGAAAACGACCTGGCGCAGATCCTGCTCGCCGTCGCCCCGACGACCGCTCTCGGCAGCATCATCGTCACATACGACGACTCGATCGTCAGGCTCTACAAATTTCCCGACCGCCGTGGGCCGATCGCCAGTGGCGTGGTCACCGCCACAGGCGGCAGGTTCTATGCCGAGGGTCGCTCGGCCGGGACGACCCTCGTCACGGCCGCATTTCCCAACGCCGGGCACGTCACCGACACGGTCAGGCTCACCGTGCAACCCTATCCCGGAACGATCGATGTCGATATCGACAGCGACAACAACAACGACTTCTTGCCGCCCGCGCGTTCGGAGTGGGAGGACATCCTCGAAGATCATGACCATGGCATCGGCAAACTGATCATGCTGGCCAACCCACGCCGGCCCCTGACACCGATCGTCATGGAGCTTGCGACCGGACTGCCGAAGAACGCCCCGGCCGTCGGCGTGCGGGTCGACTGGAATGCCACGGGGATCGCGGGCCAGGTGCGGCTGTGGAACCGCGTGCTGGCTGACGCCCTGCGAAACCCCGCTCCGGTATCCGAGGGTGGCGATCAAATCCTGCCCGGCATCTTCTGCAAGCTGTCGGACCTCAACTACAACCCCCAGACCGGGACCATTACGATCTGGGCCGAGGGCATCCGCGAGAACGCACGACTGAAGACGCTCGCAGGCGTCGAGGCCTCACCGCGGGTTGACGAACGGATTCGCGGTACGCTGGTTGTAAACGGCGACGCCGCCGCGTTCGACGAGGTGAAGTACATCGTGGCCAATGAAGACTCCTTCTACCACGCGCTGCACACGCGGCAGGAAGTTCGCAACGCCCTGGCGTCGCGGGGCGTGTACGCGTTCGCCGATATGCCGAAGTTCAGTCTGCAGCCGAAGTCGCCAAAAGATCTTGACTTGGGCGACGGCGACGAGTTTCCGCTGAGTCCGAATGTTCCCGGATTCAAAGCGATGGTGTACCAGGATTACATCACGGGGAAGGATCAGTACGTGCTGGCCTTCGGTGGCACGGATGACAACAATCCCTTCACGGATGGGGACTGGGCCAACAACGCGAAGCAGGCGATTGGCCGCCAAGCGCCGCAGTACACCGAGGCGATGAAGATCGCCAACGGGCTTGCCCGGAATCCAAAAATCCCGCAAGGCCAGTTGGTCGTGACCGGCCACTCGCTCGGTGGCGGCTTGGCAAGCGCGGCCGCAGTTGTCGCAGGGGCACCCGCGGACACCTTTAACGCGAGTTGGCTCAATCCGGGTACATTGCTGACGTCGGTTGACAACGGCACGCCGTTTCGCGTTGTTTCGATCGATCCATTGCTGTATGGGTACGAAATCTACCCCGGGGCGCTGGCCAACCTCTCTAACGCCCGAAAAACCATCGACGCCTATTTTGTGGACTACGACATCCTCACGCGAGTTCAGCAGGTGGCATTCGTGGGCTTGGACTGGGTCCTGATTGCACCGGTTGGATCCATGACGAAACTTGACAGTCCGTACGACGTCTCCATGGCTGTCGCAGGACTACCGAGCTTCGGCACGGTCGCTGCTGACATCATGTTCACATGTCACAAGATGACCGTCGTGTTGTACGGCCTTCTCGTGAAGGAAGACACGCCGACCTTGGATATGCTGGGTTACAGCCTGGATGATTTGAGACGGTTGCAGGCAACTCCGGGGCAGTGGTTGTGAACAAGCCGACGTCCACTCTGAGAGCTCTGTCCATCGCCACAATGATCGCGTGCTTGGCACCGGGCTGCGACGCCCTCAGTGTGCTGCCGGGCCGGACGTTTCATCAGCGCTACGGCTGGAAGGCCGAAGACTACTTCACCGATCCAAAGGTGATCGCACTCTGCAAAGCGATCGAGGCAAACGATCTTTCGGCGATGGAGCGGCTCATCAAAGCTGTAGCCGACGTC
>BJHB01000515.1:0-2283 GCA_014191415.1 Chloroflexota bacterium | reverse complement strand
CGGAACACCGGAAGCGGAGGCAATCCTCCACCGCGTACCAATCGACGAACTCACGCCCGACGACGCGGTGTCTGCACGTACCGAGGTTGTCTTCGGCATCCCACTCAGCCCGGAAGCGTTTGTGGAACGCGTTCGCCTCGAGGTGCGTGCGCGCGGTGATGACGCACTCCGCGAGATCGGCGCGCGCCTGGGGGAAACGGTCACCGGGTCATTTGAAACGTCACGTGAGGAGATCGAAGCCGCCTACCAGCACGTTTCGGCGCAATTCGTCGCCGACCTCAGGGTTGCAGCCGATCGTATCGAACGGTTTCACCGGCAACAGCCTCACGGATCCTGGCTCGATTTCGGCGAAGGACTTGGCCAGGTCGTGCGTCCACTCGACCGCGTCGGCCTCTACGCACCGTCCGGACGTGGCGCCTACCCATCTTCCGTCCTGATGGCTGCCGTTCCAGCCCGCGTTGCCGGGGTGCAGGAAGTTGTCCTCTGCACCGCTCCGGATGCGAACGGAAGACAGCGTCCGGAGATGCTCGTTGCCGCGGACATCGCAGGCGTCCATCGTGTCTTCAAACTGGGTGGCGCGCAGGCAATATGCGCGATGGCGTACGGCACTCAGTCCGTCCCGAAGGTCGACAAGATCCTCGGTCCGGGAAACGTATTCGTCGTCCTCGCCAAACGTCGTGTCTACGGCGCCGTTGACATCGACCAACTTCCCGGGCCAACCGAAACCCTCGTGGTGGCCGATGGAACAGCCGACGCCGAGGAGGTAGCATCCGACCTCTTGGCCCAGGCCGAACATGACCCTCTGGCAACCTCGGTCCTCATCACGACGAGCATCGAACTCGCAACGGCAGTCGCCGACGCCGTGCGTCGCCAACTGGAAACCCTGCCGACCGCAGCGGTTGCCCGAGAGTCCCTCACCCATCACGGTGGGGCCATCGTGACTTCATCGGTGGCAGAGGCGATTGCCTTGGCGAACACGTTCGCACCGGAACACCTGTGCCTCCTCGTGGAAGACCCGTGGACTTGGGTTGGCGAAGTTCGTCACGCCGGTGGAATATTCGTCGGAAGTCACTCTCCCGAGGCCGCCGGAGACTATGTCGCCGGTCCCAGCCACATCATGCCAACCGGCCAGACTGCGCGATTCGCCTCACCATTGTCCGTCGCTGACTTCATCAAGATCATCAGCGTTATCGGCCTGTCTCCACGTCGCCTCGCCGAAATCGGACCGGTTGCGGCTCGCCTCGCGCGTGCCGAAGGGTTCGAGGCACACGCTAGAGCCGTCGAGATACGCCTGAAGGACAAGGCTTAGCACCCTCCGCCTGACCGAGGGCGACGCGATTTCGATGCCACAAGGCTCGGGGTGAAGGGATTGCCGGAAACATCCCGGCATATCGTTTCGTTTCCCTATCGACTGAACAGGATGTTCAGGATGTCACCATCCAGGACGGTGTAGTTCCGCCCTTCCTGACGAAGCATTCCGCGCTTTCGCGCCTCGGCCATGCTTCCAGTCGAAATCAGGTCATCGTATGCCACCACCTCGGCACGGATGAACCCCTTCTCCAAGTCTGAATGGATCACTCCGGCAGCCCCCGGTGCCTTCTCGCCACGGACAATCGGCCATGCACGAACCTCGTCCTCACCCGCCGTGAGGAACGAGATCAACCCGGTCAGGTCATAGCTTTGGCGAATGACCGATCCTGCGGCGAGCTCAACCAGACCGAGGTCGGCCATGAAGGTGGCGGCATCTTCTCCATCCAGCTGCGCCAACTCCATCTCCAACTTGGCACAGAGGGACGCAACTGCGGTCATCGGGTACGAATACGCGGAGCGCACGCTTTCCTCGATGGCCGTGCGGTCCCCTAACTGGTCTTCACCAACATTCACTAGCACAAGCACCGGCTTCAGGGTCAGGAACTGGAACCCTCTGATATCGCGCAACTGGTCCGGAGACAGATCATGCGCGCGTAGCGGTTGCCCCTCCTCGAGGGACTTCTGGAACTCTTCGAAAAGGGCAATCTCCGCCTCAATCGGGGCGCGTTCGGCAGTCTTGGTCTTCTTGAGGTCGCTCTCAAGCCTCGTGCGTTTGCGTTCAACCACCGCCAGATCGGCAACCACAAGATCCAGCTGCACCTTTTCAAGGGCAGCGACCGGGTCGATCGGTCCATCATTCGGCACACTCGGGTCAGTGAAGGCCCGAACCACGATCACGAGCGCATCCACGGTCCGGAGTTGCCCAACCCAAGCCACTTCGCTCCGGTCACGCGACCCGAATCCAGCACCGGG
>BJHB01000514.1:0-2296 GCA_014191415.1 Chloroflexota bacterium | reverse complement strand
CTGGCAAGATGCAGGCATGCAGTTCAACCCAGGCCGGCACGTCATCAGCCGTGAACGCACGGAACCCGACATTTCCGGTCGGTGTAGGAAAATCTGACCCATTCATCACTTCCCCCAAAAGACCGGACCATTCCCGCGATTTCATTCGGCTGCCGAAGGCGCCTCGCACGCCTACCCTGGCCGCTTGAGTATTCGGATCCGGTCGATTCTCCGCCCGTCGAGCGCCACGACTTCATGAAGCAGGCCGCCAATCTCGACCCGGTCCAGAACAACCGGCATACGTTCCAGCCTTGCCATGATCAGTCCGCCAATAGTGTCAGCGATCTCATGGTCTCCTGAGGGGAGCCTGGTACCAATTGCTTCCTCCCATTCCGGCAAGCGAAGCAGTCCGTCAATCAAAATCGACCCATCGTCCTGACGGGCGAGCGGAGGGGGTTCCGGAGCATCACCCGGCCTGACCGCCTCTTCCAGGAAGTGGCCGACTAATGGCTCGAGAAGATCGGTCAAGGTCACCAGTCCGGCCGTCCCACCGTGTTCATCCAGAACAATTGCCACTTGCTGGCGAGACCCGCGCATCTCGTCTAGCAAATCATCAATCCCTTTGGATCCGGGCACGGCCAGAACAGGACGAACGAGGGACCGGAGATCGATGGGCGCATCTGGTCCGCTTGCGAGAACCGACAGGACGTCATGCGCGTGCAGGACCCCCGCAACCCGGTCAATCGACCCATCCCGGACGGGAATGCGTCGATGCCCACTTCGGACCACCGCCTGAATGACTTCGGCGCGCGATGCCTCGATCGGGATGCTGTCAATTTCCGTCCGTGGGGTCATGACCATGTTTGCCGTAATGTCGGCAAAACTAAATGCCCGGGCTACAATCCTCGCCTCACTTGCCTCAACAACGCCTGCCCTTTGGCTGCCGGTAACCAAAAGGCGCAACTCCTCGACCGAATGGACCATCTCGTGGCCTGATGCCGGATTCAGCCCGGCAAGCCTGAGCATGCCGTTACCAATGCCGTTGAGCACGACCACCGGCCACCGGAAAACCACCGTGAAGATTGTCATTGGGCGGGACACCCAAAGCGCCGTTACCTCCGGGCGTTGCAAGGCAACACCCTTCGGAGCGAGTTCGCCCAAGACAATATGCATCGAGGTGATGAGAGCGAAACTGATCCCACCAGCAAGTGTGTGTGCAGAGACAATGGCCGTTGAGTCATCAATCCCGGAGAAAAAACCGAAAAATATATGAGCAATCGCCGGCTCACCCACCCAACCGAGTGCGAGAGACGCCAAGGTGATCCCGAACTGACAGGCGGCGATGTACTGGTCGAGGTGATCAACAATCTTTAGCGCAGCGCCAGCCCCGGGGACACCCTCGTTACGCAACTGCTCAAGTCGGCTATGTCGCGCGGCAACGATCGCGAACTCGGTCGCGACGAAGAAGCCGTTGGCCAGAACCAAGGCGAAAACCGCCACAAGCCCGGCAAGCGTCTCGATGTCCATTCAGCCCTTTCGGCCACGTCCCATTCTGGTCCGCGACCGCCTCCATGCATCCCTTGCGTGCGCTTGGCCCTGAAAAAAATGACGTGGAAACCACGCGCCGCAACGACCCAGGCGCCATGCACGACGAAATCCATCACATTAGGATAGAGAAACTGAAGGGTTCTTTGGCGAAACAACCCTGGATCCCGGGGCGAACGTCACACGACTGGTGGCCCCCTTCGCGGATAACAGGCAGGCAGGTCTCCAGCCCATGGGCGCTAAGCACACGAGATTGACTCATTGCCGTAGCATTCGGGTTCGAGGCCAAGATCGGCCTTCGGGTTCAGCTGCCGGATAAATCGTCAATCCGGAACGGCCGGTCGTTCGCCTCGGATATGTTGATTGCTGCATTTGGCCAAGCTCTTCGGGGACACAAAAGATGACCTCACGATCTCCACTCGCACGTCCCGTTGTCCTCGTAGTCGACGACGATGCCAATATCACCGCGCTTCTCAGACGCGCCCTCACCCTCGAGGGGTATGACGTGGAGACCTCGTCCAATGGTCCCGACGCAAACCGAGAAATTGAACGACTATCGCCCGATCTCGTGGTTCTGGACATCATGCTTCCCGGATACGACGGCGTCGAGGTCCTGCGGCGCGTTCGCTCGGGAAAAGGCGATCGCACCATGATCCCGGTGCTCCTACTCACGGCGCGGGACGAGGTTGCAGACCGCGTGCGCGGATTAGACACAGGTGCCGATGATTACTTGGTCACGCCGTTCGCGATCGAGGAGCTCACGGCACGTCTG
>BJHB01000513.1:0-2298 GCA_014191415.1 Chloroflexota bacterium | reverse complement strand
TCCCACCCCTTCGCCCCTTTAGGTAAGTGCGCTTCGCCTTGCCCTCCACCACCGCCACCCGATTTACATACGCTTCGCTCTGCCCCGTCATGGAACTCGCACTGAAGCACGTACCCCCTACCACCCCGTCGCCCCTTGATTTGTATCCGCTTCGCTTGGTCGGTTCGGTTAGGCGCCACGGTACCGCATGGCATCACTGCCCGCCATCCCAGCCCCATTGCCCCCGATCTATATGCGCTTCGCTTAGGCCAGCCACGTTGCCCCGATTTATATGGGCTTCGCTCAGCCCAGCCCCGTTGGGAGCACTGGAGGCCATGCAGGCAGCGTCCCTTCCGTGCGAAAGGCTCAGCGGCGCGGACGTGAACGAGGCTTTGGCGTGTCTTTCTCCGGATTTCGTGGCCGGAACCGCAACCGAATCGGCGTTCCCCGAAACGGATAGGTCTCACGCAAGGTGTTTTCCAAATACCGTTGATAGGTGAAGTGAACTGCTGCCGGATCGTTGACGAAGAAGACGAAAGTCGGCGGGATCACCTCGGCCTGGGTCACGAAACTGAACCGGGCCAGTTTGCCCCGGAACCCACGAGGCGGGTTGTTCTCGATCGCACGAGACAGGAACTCATTCAGCTTGCTTGTGGAGATGCGTTCCTGACGGACGGCATGTACAAGTTTCGCCTCGTCAAGCACCTTGCGTGCCCGTTGGCCCGTCAGTGCCGATATGAAGACAACCGGCGCCCATCGCATGAAGTTCAGGTCGCGGCCAAGTTCCTCCAGATACCGTGCCGCCGTATAGGTGTCCTTGTCGGGGACGGCATCCCACTTGTTCACCACCACCACAACGCCACGTCCCTGTGCCTCAATCTCGCCGGCAATGTGGACATCCTGCGCGGTCACACCTTCGATGGCATCGATCATGATGATGGACACGTCGGACCTGCCGATTGCACGGAACGACCGCAGGACACTGTATTTTTCGATCCCGGGTTCCACCCGGCCCCGGCGGCGGATGCCTGCCGTGTCGATCAACACCATCTCTTGGTCATCATGAGTGACCACGCTGTCAATGGCATCCCGGGTGGTTCCGGGAATGTCGCTGACTACAGCACGCTGCTCGCCAAGCAAGCGGTTGAGGAGACTTGACTTTCCAACGTTCGGTCGACCGACAATCGCGATCTTGAGCCGGGTGTCCTCAACAACCTCGTCACGAGGCGCCGGGGGAAGGCGTTCGATGATCGCGTCCAGGAGGTCCCCGACGTTCGCTGCGTGATACGCCGAAACCGGGATCACTTCATCAAATCCAAGTACCCAGAATTCGGCGGAGGACGTACGCCGGCCATCGTTGTCAGCCTTGCCGGGCACAACCACCACGGGCCGTGCCTCGCGGTCGGCCTTGAGTCCGGCGCGTCCAAGGCCACTACGCAACATCTGGCCAATCTCATGATCGGCAGCGGTCACGCCGTCGACCGAGTCCGTGGCGAACAAGATGACGTCGGCCTCCTCAATGGCTACCCGCACCTGGGCTGCGACGCCCGTGAGGATTGCATCAGTTGGTCGCAACTCAAGTCCGCCGGTATCGATCAGGGTGAAGACACGGCCACCCCACTCGACTTCGCCGTAGAGGCGATCCCGGGTCGTCCCCGGCAAGTCTTCGACGATCGCCCGACGCTGTCCCGTCAAGCGGTTGAAGAGCGTGGACTTCCCCACATTGGGTCGCCCGACAATCGCAACCACAGGCCGGGGATGGGCCCCAGGGGGAAGGGCCAGGCTTCCGAGTTCCATGCCCTCGGCTGACATGCCAGCCGCCACTGCTTCAGGGGTCATGGACACGTCCATGCGTTGGTCTCCATTCCGTCGACGAGGACCAGCCGTGTTCCGGCCGGTCGTCGATCACGTGGGGAACACACCAGGACGATTCGTCGTGGCGGTTCCGGCCAGTTACACAATTGCGAGCGCGCGACCGATCACCTGCCGTGATGATCGCGCGCGCGGTTCAGCCCCTGCCGCTTCAAGAAGTGCGTTCACGACATCCGGAATCGTGCGCACTGGGACCACCGTTGCCAACGTGGAGGCCCGCAACTCCGCCAACGTGGTCCCATCCAGGAACGCGTGCCCGGCATCATCAAGCGCGACCCGCGGGATGAAATACAGGTCTCCTGCACCGATCCCTGCCGCAGCTGCAGCTGATGCCAGATCACGGCCTCCAAGCAATCCCGAAACAGTCACCACCGGCCCGAACAGCGAGTTCGTGATCACCTCGGTGCGCATGGACACGTTGGGCACACCGCACATCCCGGTGGCAAC
>BJHB01000512.1:0-2298 GCA_014191415.1 Chloroflexota bacterium | reverse complement strand
GTCGCGCGCCTCCTCGAAGATCTGCTGGACCAGCGCGCTCAATAGGAGACGTACGCGCTGTTCCCGTCCGACCTCGACGCCCAAGGTGACATCCTTGTGCAGGAGGTTGACCGAGAACATCGGGTCGAAGTTGCCCTTGAGAATGAGGTCCGGGAAGTTGCGGGCAAGCTGGAAACTGTTGCCAGTTGCCGATGCGATTGTCTCGTAGAGGAGGGTGGCATCCACCCCGGCCTTCACCCCGAGGACCATCGCCTCGGCGGCTCCGGCGAGGTTGATCGCGACGAGGAGCTGGTTCATCAGCTTTACTACCGCACCGGCACCGACGGGTCCGGCATGAACGATCTTGCGACCGACCGATTGCAGTAACGGGAGGGCGGTGGCGTAGGAGGCATCGTCGCCGCCGACCATGACCGTCAAGGTGCCAGCCGCGGCGCCAGTCGTGCCTCCGGAAACAGGGGCGTCCAGATAATGGGCGCCCTTTTCAGCAAGCCGCTCAGCGACATGGCGGCATGTTGACGGTCCGATGGTGCTGAAGTCGATGACAATCGAACCGGGACGGATGCCTTCGAGAACCCCGTTTGGACCGAGGACCACCTCTTCAACATGCGCGGGCATCGGCAGGCAAAGTGCGATGAGGTCAGAGTTCGCGGCAACTTCCGCGGGTGTCTTGGCGGCTGTGGCACCGTGTGAAGCCACATCGGCGACAACGCCCTGGCTGCGGTTGGCTACGGTGAGCGGAAACCCCGCCTTCAACATGTTGAGGGCCATCGGGCGGCCCATCTTGCCGAGGCCAATGAATCCGGCGCGCAGTGTGCTCATCTGTTGCTCCCACTTTCCCGACGATGGTTTCGGCAGGCGCAGGTGCGCGTGCCCGTGTGGGGAGGGTACCAACGGACCAGCGGTGCTACGGCAACTTGATTTTCTGACCAACCTGAAGGGTCACGTCCTTGTTGGGCAAGTTGTTGATCTTGACTAGCTCATCCACGGTCGTGTTGTTGCGGGTGGCAACAGCCCCCAAGGTGTCACCACTCGCGATGCTGTATTCACGGGCACCGGCAGATGTCGTTGCGGTAACGGCAGCGCCCGGGTTGGCGGTCGTGACGGTACGGACGGCTGTTGGGGCACCGGGGGCAGGGGTGGTTGCGACCACCGTGCGAGCTGGTGTCGCCCCAAGGGGTGATTGACGCGGCGCCGGAGTGCCTGCGAGTGTGGTTGGGGCCACAGCAGGTGGTTGTCCCGGGCTGGATGCCGGCGTCGAGGCGCCGGCCACCGTGGTGGCGATTGCGGTAGCCGCACCAGCGATGGCGGTCGGCGTGCGCATCGGGATGCCGGTGGACCCGGTTGGCGTGATCAGGGCAGCGCCACCTGATTGCTGGAACGGACTTACGGCGGCACTAACTCCGAGGCCGGCAACGCGGAACATCAGAGCCCCGGTGATCATCGTGAGGGCCACGACGAGTCCCATGCCCAGGCGTGCCTTCCAGATCTCGCCACTGCGACGCTGGGCAGGTGGACTGGGATAGCGACGTTCCGAAGTGGAGCGATAGTCTTCCATCAGAAAGGTGTCGGTTCCGGCAGACAGGTGTCAGCCCAAGTGGACGCCAGTCGGTTCAGGCACGCGAGTGACTATTCCGGCAATGACGCAAGGTGGACGGCCTGACCGGCATCCCTGAAGACACTTCCAACCCGTCATTCCGATGTGGAAGGGACGTGACGTAAAGCTTGCCTTCGATGTAGGCGCGGACGTGCCAGTATAACGTCGCTTCTGGGTAGGGGGTTCCGGGGTGCCACACCCGACAGGTTTGCGTTGATTGTTGGCAGGGCGGTCGGCCCGTCCTGGCAAGATGAATGGCATGTGTTTGGGTTGTAGGACACACGCCTGTCAAGCAGGTATGCGCGACGAGGACGATATGGGCACGCAAGCGATGGGACTGTCAGGTTCGCGGGCCCTGGTCATGGGGTTGGGCGTGCATGGGGGTGGTGTGGGTGTCGCAAGGTACCTCGTCGATTCCGGTGCGCGCGTCCATGTCACCGACATGCAGTCGCCAGATCGGCTTGGTGCCTCGATTGACGCACTCAGTGACCTTACGGTCGGCTACACCCTCGGACACCATGACACATCCGACCTTGACGGGATCGATTTTCTCGTGCGGAATCCCGGAGTGCCCCGGGAGGCACCATTCCTGCTTGAGGCCGAGCGGCGTGGCATTCCGATTTATATGGAGATGACTCTCTTCTTCATGGCGTGTCCAAGTCTGCGTATCTTCGCGATCACCGGCCCAGAGGGGAAGACCACGA
>BJHB01000511.1:0-2299 GCA_014191415.1 Chloroflexota bacterium | reverse complement strand
AATTGAGCGTAACTTGAATGAGGTCAAGGTAACTATTCACACGGCGAAGCCGGGGATCGTGATTGGGAAGCAGGGCGCAGCGGTTGAAGAGCTGCGCAAGCTTCTCGAGGCCATGACCGGCAAGAAAGCTCGTGTCAATATCATGGAAATCCGGAACCCGGAGATCGATTCGCGACTGGTGGCCCGCAGCATTGCGGAGCAGCTTGAGCGTCGGGTGGCTTTTCGTCGTGCCATGAAGCAAGCCGTTCAGCGGGCTGAGCGTATGGGTGCCAAGGGCATTCGTATAAAAGTCGGCGGCAGGCTTGGCGGGTCGGAGATGGCGCGTAAGGATAAGGAAGCACACGGCAAGGTGCCGTTGCAGACCCTGCGCGCTGACATTGACTATGGGCAGTCTGAGGCTGCAACGACATTCGGTCGGATTGGCGTCAAGGTCTGGATTTATCGTGGTGACGTTGCACCCGGCCAGAAGGTTGTAGACCCGGCAGTTCAGGAGCCCCGTCGGTCCAGCGATAACCGCTCAGGTGGGCCACGCGGCGGTGGTGGCGGAGGGTCACGCGGTGGGTTTGGTGGTGGTGGTCCCCGGGGCGGTGGTGGCAGGAGTGTTGGCCAGGGCCGAGGCGCTGGTACTGGGCGGGGCGCCCCGCCGGCGCGCTAGTTTGTTGTCGCGCTTGTCCGATCTGTAGTGGTCGGCCTGCGCGGCGAGCGATTTGAACGGGATTGAGGAGATCACGACGCGATGTTGATGCCAAAACGCGTCAAGTATCGGCGGATGCACCGCGGGAACATGCGTGGTGCTGCGAGCCGTGGCAATTTCATTGCGTTTGGTCAGTTTGGGCTTCAGGCGCTCGAGCCGTGCTGGTTGGATAGCCGACAGATTGAGGCTGCCCGAATCGCAATCACGCGCTACATGCGCCGTGGTGGCAAGGTATGGATCCGGGTGTTCCCTGACAAGTCGGTCACTGCCAAGCCGGCCGAAACCCGGATGGGCAGTGGCAAAGGCGCGCCAGACCACTGGGTATGTGTTGTCCGGACTGGGCGCATGCTGTTCGAGGTTGAGGGTGTGCGTGAGGACGTCGCGCGCGAGGCAATCCGCCTTGCGCAGTACAAGCTTCCAATCAGGACCAAGTTCGTCACTCGTGCGGACTTCCCTGATCATGAGCAGGCATCCGAGGCACAGCAGGCGCTAGACAGTGGTGTTGCTGCTCCGACGGTTGTTGAAGAGGAAACTGAGTGATGGCTACCACGTCTGCGGAGTTGCGCCAGCTGACGGCTACTGAGTTGGCCGAGCGTCTTGGTGAGGCACGGCAGGAGTTGTTCAACCTTCGGTTTCAATTGGCAACTCGCAAGCTGGAGAACCATAACCGGCTCGGCGAGGTTCGTCGTCAAATTGCTCGCATCCTTACGATTGCTGGGCAGCAGCGCCAGGGATGACGCTTAGGCGGTGCGCAATGGCGCGTCGCAGGCGTGCAGTTCTGGACGAGGGAGTATCTGGTCGTGCGTGAACGCAAGAAGGTCCTGGTTGGGCGGGTTGTCAGCAACAAGATGCAGAAGACCGTGGTTGTCGCGGTGCAGTCACTCCGCCGTGACAGGCTGTATCAGCGGATGGTGCGCCACACCAAGAAGTTCCTCGTCCATGATGAGCATGCGTCGAGTTCGGTGGGGGATATGGTTCGTATCCGTGAGTCGCGTCCGATTAGCAAGCGCAAGCACTTCGTCGTGACAGCGATCGTGGAGCGGATTGCGGATCGGGGCAAGCGTGTTTCGTTGCCGGCGACTCCGGCACCGATTGTTGGCATCGAGTAGGTACCGCACTCGCAGGGCGTTGCCCGCGATGTGTGGACGGTTCGGCTGAGGGAATGAGCAAGTGATCCAACCACAGACGAGGCTCAGGTGCGCAGACAACAGCGGCGCACGTGAGTTGATGTGTATTCGAGTTCTGGACGGCTCCGCAAGGAAGTACGGCCACATTGGAGATGTCATCGTCGCAGCGGTTAAGGAGGCTACTCCTGGTGCCGGTGTGAAGAAAGGTGACGTTGTCCGTGCAGTGATCGTGCGGGTGGCAAAAGAGTTCGGGCGTCCTGACGGGTCACATATTCGCTTTGATGATAATGCGGCAGTGGTTCCGAACCCGCAGGGAAATCCTCGGGGCACTCGGATTTTCGGGCCTGTGGCGCGTGAGCTTCGCGACAAGAATTTCATGAAGGTCATTTCTTTGGCGCCTGAGGTTCTGTAGGCCGTCTGGGTCGTTTGTCTGGCGTGATAGCTGGTTGGGGCTCGGCGGCAGTACCGGGGCCCGGTG
>BJHB01000510.1:0-2305 GCA_014191415.1 Chloroflexota bacterium | reverse complement strand
AACCGCGCACCACGGGGGCCGACGTATACCCCTCCGCCGCCGAAGCCGGAGATCAATGCCTCCTGCGTCTCCTGTGAAAACCTCACCGATGCGAACGCATCGAACACGTTTCCCGCAAGTGCGCCACCCTTGATCGGGCGAACGTCTCCATTTGGCAGGTGCTCGTAGCCCAGCCGGATCTCACAGCCGACGTCCCCGGTGATGTCATCGACGTTCGGTGAGGAGAACGCGACTATCTCCACTACCGGACCCCCCGAATCTCTCAACAGCTCGGCCAATGGTGTCGTCCCCGCGCGCACCACCACCGCGCCCGGCTCACCCGTTACCGGAACCCCGAGATACTGCGCATATCTTGAGGTCGCGTGCCTGGCAAAGAGGGTTCCGCCAACAATCAGGTCGGTGTCACGTCCCGGAACGCCATCCCCGTCAAATGAGTGACTGCTAAGGCCAAACGGGCGCAGCGCGTGCGACGACACATGCAAGGGATCACCAGTCATTGCGTGGTCGCCAAATACGGAGTGATCCGGAGTGAACCTCGATAATTTCATGTACGCGGCCTGCGCACCGGAGTGAAAAACGAATGGGTCAAAGAATGGGGGCAAGGCGGAACCGCTGACGACGACCGGACCATCACGCGTCTCGGTCGGCTGCGCGCGCAACGTGTCCCGTGCGAACCTCGATGCCTCGGCAACCTGAGAGGCAAGCCGAAGGTCCACGACACGACGTGCCTCGACCGGCCTGAACGTCTCCGCCTCAAGTGTTGGATCATCACTATCGCCCCGCGCAAGCAAGGCAATCTCGACGGCTACGTGGGTTGTTTCCGACGAGGCATTGATGCCCTTGCTTGTCCGGAACTCTCGATCAGAGACCGTGACAAAAAACTCGCCCGCTGAGAGTCGGACACCGGTTGATGCCTCACGGTCACACGCTTCCCAGACCTCCTCCGCCATCTCCCAGACGGCCCGGCGCGTACCGTCCAGTGCAGTGATCAGCGGGTCAGACAGCGCAACGTTGGGAAGTGTTTCGGGTGACGGGAGTTCGTAGGCTGGGTTGTGTACCAGGGAAGCCATCATGATGACTTCATCCAGTCGCGACTCCAGGTGTGCAGTATCGCCGGGAACGAGTTTCACTGACGAGACCCCTCGGGCATGACCGGCAGTTCCGGTTTCACGACCAACCGGCCACGGATGGTCATGGAAGACCGTGATCGTGAAATCCTCGGTCGTTACTTCTCGCGTGTTCTCCACGTCTCGGCCGATCACATAGAGTTGTGTCCCGTGCCGTCGACGCCTCGTCAGGGTCCAACCGGCGATCTCCGGGCGTCGCGCCAAGGCTTGCACGATGGTGTCGGCAGTAAGCGTTCTGGTGACCATTGGGATCCTCCGTCGTCCTGAAATCGACTACGCCAACTGCAAGCGCGTGCGAATGTGCGGCCCGCCGTCCCCTACGGTGATGTACTCCTTCCAGCCCTTGCCGCATCCACCCGGGTGAAGGTGGAAGTCATTGGCGACCATTGTCACGTCGCCGAGTACATCGGGAACATATCCCGTGATGCTTACGGGGGCGTAGAGGACACCGGTCGGCTTGCCATGACGGTACTCGCGTGCGAAGTGTGCGCCAACCTGGATGCCCCATCCCTTCGGGTCCTCCATTCCGTTGGCGCCCTGACAGATGTACATTCCATGATCAAGGCTTGCGAGGACCTCCTCGACGGAGTGTGTGCCCGGGGTGAAGAAGGTGTTGGACATGCGCGCATACGGCTTGCGTTCAAAACTTTCGCGCCGACCGTTCGCGGTCCGGGTAATCCCCAGCCGGGTTGCCGAATAAAGGTCGGATAGACCACCCAACAGGATTCCGTCGCGAATGATGCAGGTGGGAGACGCAGACTGGCCCTCATCGTCGATGAAGTAGGTGCCATTTGCGCCAGGTACCGTAGGATCGTCAACGATGGTGACAAGGTCGGACCCCACCCGCTTGCCAATGTAGTGTGCACCGCGCGCGCGCCCTTTCAGGAACATGTCTGTCTCGACACCATGGCCGAACGCCTCGTGCGCGAGAATGCCTGCCACGCTTGGGTCGACCACCGAATCGTAGACACCGGGTTCCATCGGTTTGGCACCAAGCAAGGCGACGGCAATTTCGGTGACGTTTGCGAGGGCCCCCTCGTCCACCTCGAGGCTTTCCAACCCGCCGGTGCCTCCACGGCTGAGCCAGTTGTAGCGTCGCGCGTTGCCATCAGAAACAAATACGGTGACATTCAACGTCGCACGGTGCACCACTTCCGTTATGAAGCGGGCGCGGTTCA
>BJHB01000509.1:0-2324 GCA_014191415.1 Chloroflexota bacterium | reverse complement strand
CGTCAGTCACGAAGCAGACGTGATGAAGCCCTTCGCCTCGACGCGCCATGAACCGGCCCACGGCACTGGTTTCATCAACAGGCTCAAGAAACTCGAGGCGCGTCCCATCCGAAAGAACGTCAGCCCGCACTTGCGGGGCTCCGATGACGCTTCCAATCTCGAGGCCTGCCGCCGAGGCCATTTGCCATCCATGTGGAGCAAAGGCGACGTGGATCCCATGGGACGCCACCAATTCGGAAGGACCGGATTCCCTGCCAAGGATGGCTGCAAATCTTGATCGCGCCTTGCCGAGGTTTGAAACCACGACTCCAACATGATCGATACCCAGGATCACTCCCGGTATTCCCCAAAGACGTCCCGCAGTGCGCCAGCGAGTTCCCCTAGGGTGGCCCTTGCCTGCGCGCCATGAATTAGCGGTTCCATCACGTTTCCGCTCCCGCGAGCGACCTCGCGAACACGTGTCAGAGCCGCTTGGACGCTGGCCTCATCTCTATTCGCCCGTAGCAAGACCAAGCGGCGGGCTTGTTGCGCGCCCAAATTAGCGTCAACGGTAAGCAGGGCCTGTGCTTCCGGTTCGGCAACGCCGTCGCTTCTGAACCGATTGACACCTGCGATCACTTGGGAACCGTCATCGATGGCGCGTTGATACTTGTACGCACTCTCCTCGATCAGTCGGGCGTAGTATCCGGTCTCGACGGCCTTCATCGCGCCACCGATCCGTGCAATTTCCGCCAACAGATGTCGGGCACCGTTTGCAACCTCGTCAGTAAGTGCCTCGACAAAGTAACTCCCGCCCAAGGGGTCGGCGGTGTCGGTGACACCAGTCTCGTGAGCAATGATCTGCTGAGTGCGCAACGCGGTGCGGGCGGTCGCCTCAGTCGGTAGCGCTAGCGCTTCGTCGAGTGCATTGCAGTGGAGGCTTTGGGTCCCACCCATAACTGCTGCCAATGCCTGCAAGGTAACCCGAATGACGTTGTTTTCCGGTTCCTGCGCGGTAAGTGTGCTACCAGCCGTCTGGGTGTGAAACCGAAGTTTCCACGATTCTGGACGCTTGGCTCCAAATTGGTCACGGATCGTTTCCGCCCAAAGCTGCCTCGCCGCACGGAACTTTGCAATTTCCTCAAAGAACTCGTTGTGACATGCAAAGAAGAAACTGAGCCTCGGCGCGAACTCGTCGATGTCGAGCCCCGTAGACAACGCCGCCCGAACGTACTCAATCCCATTCGCCAGCGTGAATGCCAGTTCCTGCACTGCTGTCGCACCAGCCTCACGCAAGTGGTAGCCCGAAATGCTTATCGGGTTCCATCGAGGCAGTTCCCGTGCGCAATACGCAACCGTGTCGGTAATCAGCCGCAGGCTCGCACGCGGAGGATAGATGTACGTCCCTCGCGCGACGTACTCCTTTAGGATGTCATTCTGCACAGTTCCGGACAGGGTGGCCGGCGCGATGCCTTGCCGGAGTGCATTGGCAACGTAGAAAGCCAACAGGATCGGAGCCGTCGCGTTGATCGTCATCGACGTCGACACACGGTCGACCGGTATGCCGTCGAATAGTGTTGCCATGTCATCGAGAGTGGCAACACTGACACCGACACGTCCGACCTCGCCACTCGCAAGTGGATGGTCTGGGTCGTACCCCAGTTGCGTGGGAAGGTCAAACGCAACCGACAGACCCGTCTGTCCTCCTTCGAGAAGGAACCGGTACCTGCGGTTCGATTCTTCGGCACTCGCGTAACCGGCGTACTGGCGCATTGTCCAGTGACGCCCCCGGTACATGGTCGGATGGATGCCGCGGGTGTAGGGGTACTGACCCGGAAGAGTCGCCGCTGGACCGTACACCGGGTCAACCAAGATGCCACTGCGGGTAGCGCGGATGTCTGGACCAGCCATCAACTGATTGCCTTCCTCAACACGCTATCTGCACGAAACCTCCGCATCCCGCGCGCTGTTTGGCGGACGACGCGTCTCAGTTTCGACAGCCACACGCCCGACTTCCGCGGATATCGCTACTTGACCGAGATCTTCTTGATCTTGTCACCAATGGCGATTTTCACTATGAGTTCCAATCCACCCGTCACTTGGCCAAAATTGGTGTACGACTTGTTCAGGTGTGGCGAGTCTCGTTTCACGATGAAGAACTGCGAGTCATTATTCACGCGTGGATCGGGACCACGCGCAATCCCGACCGCTCCGACCCGGAATTCACGCTCGTTGTATTCGCTATTGATCTGGCCCCCACCAGTACCGTCGCCCTTGGGATCGCCGCCCTGGACCACCCAATCCTCCACGCGGTGAAACTTAAGGCCGTTATAGAACCCCTGGTT
>BJHB01000508.1:0-2345 GCA_014191415.1 Chloroflexota bacterium | reverse complement strand
CCCACTGCCCGGATAGACCCATCACTCCTCTCTCCAGTCGCAACGGGGGAGGGCCAAACGAAGCGTGTACAAATAGGGAGCGATAGGGCCGGGGGGATGGTGGGGGTCTCCTGCCCGCATCTCCCACGCCTCGTCACGCCACGGGTCGGGGCTTGAACGTCGTGGTCTTGACCAACCGGCCAGTGCGATCGAATGTCTGCCACTGGCCAACCTGCGCGCCGAGGTCAAACTGCCCGGTCCGCATCAGCGATCCATCGATGCGGTACCACCGCCACGCACCATCGAGCTGCCCGTCACGCATGTGCCCGACGGCCTTGACTGTCCCGTTGGCGTAGCGGTCAACCCGTTCGCCGTCCACCACAAGTTCCTCGTTCACGGAGCAATCCTAGCGCGAGACCCGCGTACCTTCCCGAACCACCCGATTGCGCCCGCATCGCGACCCATCCTGTTTGCCACCGTGACGGCCGAAGCCATTGACCGGGACGCGAGGCCTGTGAATGATGGGAAGACAGGGTCCGTGGAAGAGGCGCCCGACCCCCGCCCAACCAAACTCACCACGGCACACCACTCCTGCACGTGGCGGGTACACTGCCCGCCGGGAACGCCGGGAACGTCCGCCCGGCGCACGGGTGACGCCATGACAACCGCAACCACCGACATCACCCAGAGCGAACCGCAGGCCCGTACCTCCCAGTTCCAGCGATGGATGTTCGGAGGCGCCATGATGGGCATCACCATGCCCGGGCAGGTCTTCGGCGTCTCACTCCTCTTCTTCTATACCGACGTCAAACACCTGCCCCCATCGTGGGCCGCCACCGCCCTCACCATCTACGCCATCTACAACGCCGTCAACAACCCGCTCATCGGCTACTGGCAGGACCGCACCCGTTTCCGTCTCGGACGCCGGATCCCGTGGTTGCGCTACGGATCGGTTCCCTTCCTCGTCACCTTCGCCGCCCTCTGGCTTGCCCCCTTCGATGGCAATGACGACCCGGTCGCGTTGCTGATCTACTTCTTCGTTGCCATCGTCATCTACGACGGCTTCAACAGCGCCGTCGGCAACTCGTACTACGCCCTGCTTCCCGAGATGTTCGTGAACTACCGCGAACGCACCGACGTCGCTGCCAAGATGATGATCTTCCTCACCGTTGCACTGCTCCTTGGTGTGGCTCTCCCGCCCGTCATCGGCGACCTCCTGGGTTGGGGCACCATGGGCACGATCTTCGCCGGCATCAGCCTCGTCGCCATCCTGATCGGGCAGACCGGCATGGTCGAGTCCGCCGAAACGCAGGAACCGACGATGCCGTTTACCGACGCCCTGCGCCACCTCGCAACCAATCGCAGTTTCCTGACCCTGACCTTCGCCCAGACCCTCCGCTTCGTCACCACCAACAGCATGGCAACCGGCATGGCGTTCTTTGTGAAATACACCCTGAAGATCGATGGGGCACAGACCGGGATCATCCTGGCGACGGCCTTCATCGTTTCGGCCATCATGCTTTACCCGTGGCGCCAACTCATCGCCAACCGCTACGAACCGCGCACCACTGGGCTGATCGCCTACGCCACCGTCGCCATCGGAATGATCCCCCTGTGGTTTGTCACCGACCTGACCACCACGGTGGCCGCCGCCGTCCTGATCGGGGTCGGCTTTGCCGGCATCTTCCTGATGGACAACATGCTCATCTCCGATGTCATCGATGAGGACGAGGTGCGCACCGGAACACGTCGCGAGGCGATGTATGTCGGCATGAATGGCATGGTCATCACCCTTAGCACGGCCATCGTCTTCGTGGCATTCGGGCTGATCTCAAGCATCTACGGATACGATGCCTCTGCCTCACTCGCGCAACAACCGGCTAGCGTCAGCGACGGCTTCCGCATCTTCATGGCCCTGCTGCCGTGTGCCGGGTGCGCCACGGCCTTCCTCGTCCTCCAGACCTATCCCCTGCACGGGGAACGCCTGCGCGAGATGAAGCGTGAACTGGTCCGACTTCGCACCGGACGGACTCGGGTTCCGTGAACCAATAGTCAATCTCGCCTGAAGAGTGGCAACTCCGGGCCGGGGACTCCCGTGTCTCAGAACGGCGCATCCTCCAAGTCCAGTGCCTCGGTACTGGGTGCGGATGCCGTCTCGATATCGGCTTCGTCATCGTCTGGTTGCAGCACCTTCATGTCCGGTTCCCCATCCAGGCGGCGCTTCAGCCACCGCCAGAACGCAAACCCATCCGATATCGCCGAGTCGACGAGTTCGTGAAGGAGGCGTCCGTGCACGCCCATCGAGAGATCCACATGAAGTTCACAAACGATGTATGCGATCTCCTCGTCCTCATCCTCGTGCAGGC
>BJHB01000507.1:0-2370 GCA_014191415.1 Chloroflexota bacterium | reverse complement strand
CCAGCCAATGGCACTTCATCCGGTTCAAGGTTTGCATCGGCTTCGCTTCGATCCGATGACGGCTTCATTGACACGCCTTAAAGCTCCTGAAACTCGCATCCAACATGCGGCCTGCCCCACCCAAGATATCGGCAATTATCGCGGTAACCAACGGTGCGTTCGTGTCGAACATCCTCACTGGATCATTGAACCTTCAGGCGCAACTGCCTGGGTGCGACCTTGACGGGCAGCCTCGGGAAGGAACTCATAAATGGTCACGCCATCCACGTCGTAGATCGGTCGGAAAAGCGCCGGCGCCGACCCAAACTTGGCGATACCGGCCGAGGCGTAATAGGCGCGCTCCAGATCACCCACATACACGTATCGCACGTGGTATCTAGAGAGGAGAATCTGTGCAGCGTCGCTATTCGTGGTGTTGAACATCAACTGGACATCTCTCAACCGTGCGTCAACTTGAGGTGCGTACGGACCACGCTGCTGCGCCTGGTGCCATCGCCACCCAAGAACCGCCGGCAGGCCGGTGTACTTGGAAACCCTCGAACCCCACCGATATTCAGGCACCGATGCCTCAAGGACCACGGGTGTGCCGTCGATATTCTGAAGCATCCACCTGATCGCCAGGTAATCGGCAAATGCCCTCAAGGTCGCTCCGCCAGGGTTTGCGGGAGTGACCTCGCTGCTTGCGTCTTGCACGGTCGCCGTTTTCATGTACGCCATTCCGTCAAGCGTCGGTGGCAACGGCGCAAACCGATCGGCGACGCGGGCGGGGACGGCTCCAAGCGGATACGCCAAGACCGCTAGCATCATGGCCCCAGTCGCGGACACCCATCCCCATTGCAACAGTCCAAGTGGCTTCCGCCTCTCTCGATCAAACACCCGCGCAAATGCCCAGACGAGGGTAGCTCCCGAAACCATTGACCAGAGGACCCACACCTGCAGGTAGAACTTGAAGACGGTGTTCATCCGCCCAATGTCACCTGTAAGTGCGAAGTATTCTACGAAGATGCCAATCGCCGCTCCGGTGGCCCCGAGGGTGGCCGCAAAGGCGAGTGCAGGTTCACGACGTCGCTCCCACGCCACCAGCACCATGATTGACACCATCGTTATGAGAAACGCGATCAGGGCCGACCTTGCAATGGCGAGAATAGCGACCAGCACAACGAAAATCGCAAATAACGCGACATACCAGGTACCCAACAGGGCGCTCGACGATAGGAGAGCCCGCTCGTGTCGCGAAACCCGTTCCCAAGCATCGAGGTTCCGGAGCCGCATTGCCACGTAACGCCCCCACCCAGTCGTCCGCCAGACGGGCCACCCCACAAGAGCCACAAACGTGAGCAATTGGAAGACCATGGCACCGTGAATAATCAAGTAGTCGACGAGAGTTGACTTATCAGTAGTCCACAGACTCACGGAGCTGTAGACAGTCAGGTAATGCGACCAAAAGGGCCGGTACCAAAGCGTCGAAGTGAGGAACATGATCACCGAACTCACCATGCCGTGAACGACGTCAGTCGCAGTGACGGTCCCTCGCCTTGCGACCCTTGCAATGCCAAGTGCAATCACCGCCAGAAGGAGATGGGTCGGGTACTCCCAACTATTAATGACGTTCAACGCACCGACAACCCATCCCAATCCTGCCCCGACAATCACATTCCGGAGCGTGAAGACGCTCAGAAGGCGGTCGAACGCAGTGACCAGGTGTACGCGAGGCGTCGGCGCCGCACGCGTGGCGATCCCAAGCATCACTCCAACCGACACAACCTGATACGGAATGCTGATCATGTGCGCATGGAGGTCAGAAAAAAGGAACGTCCAGAAAGGGAACTCATTGATGGTGTTATTCGGAATCACCCGAGACGAACGCCAGAAGTCAAAGCCTTCAAGCGAACCACCCCCGAGAAGGACCGCTGGCACGCCCGCAACAAGTGCAGGCAGACCCGAGACCGGCACACTGCCGGCACCACTTGCCGATCTGGCTAGCCGATCAACCAATTGCCCAAAGGCGTCCAGGTTTCCAACCACGGCCAGAAATACAACCCCAGCAAGGCCGCCGAAAAGCAACGGCCGGTACCTGCTCCCCGCCCGGACGTGACCAACGGCGGTCTCCCACCCGAAAACCGTGAGGTTCGACGCAACCCCGAATGTCGCACCGACGGTCATCGCGTACACCGTTGCGACGCCGATATTGAAGGCAACCGCTGGTGCAACCCCGGTTAACTTCGCGAGCGTGCCAATGAGCACGTACCCGAAGTAGTAGTAATTCAGGTAGCCGCCCGCGTACCAAGGATCATACGGCGGGAATGAAGCCGTCTTGATAACAGCATTCAGGTATGCAAACTCCATCGGCTTCTCACCGCCCCTAGCGGG
>BJHB01000506.1:0-2398 GCA_014191415.1 Chloroflexota bacterium | reverse complement strand
TGGCCGTGTCGCAATTGTGACGGGAGGAGCGCAAGGTATCGGCGGCGCAACCGCCCGCCGGCTGGCAGCTGATGGCGCATCGGTGCTGATCGCCGACATAGACGTCGAACGCGCTGAAGCAAATGCTGAAGGTATCCGAAGCGCCGGAGGAAAGGTCTCCGTCATCCGGACCGACGTTTCGGTTGCAGCTGATGTCGAACAAATGGTGCAGGAAGCGGTCAATAAATGGGGTAGGCTGGATATCTTGGTGAACAACGCTTTCAGCGTTGCCGGTGGCGGGCTGGACAGCGGGTCGATCAGCGGGGGTGCCACTGACGTCTCCGAGCTGGCCTGGGACAGAGGAATGGGTGTCCTCGTCAAGTCGATCTTTCTGGGTGTGAAGTACGCGGTACCTCACATGCGGGCCGTGGGGGCGGGGAGCATCATCAACCTGAGCTCGGTGCATGGCCTGATGATGGCCGAGGGATTCCTTGTCTACGAGGCAGGCAAATCCGCCGTCATCGGCGTTACTCGGCAGATGGCGTGCGAATACGGCCCGTCGGGGATCCGCGTCAATGCGATTTGCCCAGGACACATCGTCACCGAACGGCAGGGAGTTCAATGGAAGGCTCATCCTGATGGACTCGAGTTCTTTGCCCAGCAATACCCTGTCCGCCGAACCGGCACACCCGACGACATCGCTGGCACCATCGCGTTCCTGGCTTCGGACGACGCTTCATTCATCACGGGACAGGCAATCGCGGTTGATGGGGGACTCACCATCCAGCTTCAGGAGAACCTCAGCGTTCGACTTGCGAAGTACATCAAGGCCCATCCTGATACGTACCTCCCTTATTGACGTGCGTCGGGCGTCGCAGGTTTCGATACCCAACGCAACGACTCCGAGGCTGACACCAAAGTGAAGCCCCTAGACGCCGGCGAACTCGTGGCCATTGCGTCTTCTGCCTTGGCCACGGCGTTTGCCCAACCCACCAAAGGCCCGACACCCGCTAGCGAGGGGCCACCGTGTACGTTGGGTTGTTCATCGTGCTGCTACTTGCCCGTGAACGTCACAGTTCCGGAAGTTGTCCATGCCCTCAAGGCGGCCCTTACGGCCGTTGACGTGATCGCCCTGGGAGACCGCATTGCATCCGCATCGGACCAGACACGAGGCCTGGATGGTCCCGATCGGCTCCGCGCCCGTGTCGCGTGTCCCCTGCTCGACACTCGAGGCTCGTGCACGATCTACGACGCACGCCCAGCGTATTGCCGCGCGTACAACGCCAGGTCAAGCCGGGATGCATGTGATCGGCTAATCGGACCCAGCAAGGGACTTGCCGACCCAAACGCGGTCGTTGTCGCTGATCCCGCACCATTCGACGCCGCATTCGCGGCGCAGTCGCGCATCGATGGGGACCTCGAACACGCGGGTGCCGAATCACCGCACCTAGACCTAACGCACGCCCTCGCCCTTCTCTACGCCGGACCATCGATCTATAAAGAGTGGCTGCAAGGTCACGTCGATGACTGGGTCCGGTCACGGTAGCCGGTTCGGCCAAGACGACCTACTCACCAATCCGAACAGACAATCGCGCAATGTCGTGAATTGCGGATAGTCCCCCAGTGGCCCCTGCCACGCCAATTCGCACGGTATCGGGAAGAGAGGCCTGCCCTGACACGCTCGAAAGGTCGAACCGCGATATCGCACTAACCTGCTCACTCGAGCCGTAATAGGAAATGGTCAGCGACAGAATCCCACCAGGTGAAAGTGCAAGAGTCACGTGTTGCGTACCTGCTTCACCAAACCGAGGCCGCGCACCGACGCCTGTCGCAACAAAAGACCTGCGGACCGCTTGATTAGTGATTAGCGCATACCCTTGATTCCGATTTCCTGACCCCCTGACGACGACCGAGTTCGGCGAACGGGAACCCGCGCCGGCATTGCAAGTCGGTTCGTTTGACGCAAACGTCCCAAACGCGTCCAACGCCACTCCCAAGTACGCATTTGTCAGTCCAGTCTGGCAATACCTCCCATAGCCGAGGCTCCCCGCGCGCTGACCAACCTCAACTGCCGGTGACGAACCGTCTGCAAGGAATACGACGATGCCGTCCGCGCCAAGATCGTCTTCAGTCCATGCGGCGTAGTCGAAGTCGATGGTCAATCCGAGAACCGTGGGCAAGGGTTCCTCAAGGTACGCCGACCCAAGTTGCATCGGGCGATCGCGCGTAAGCCGCAGCCAACCTCCATCAGACAGCGTGGCATCACCAGATATTTTCCATCCGTAGTTCAAGACGTCTCCGATGAACGCATTCCTCACAATCCACGCGTCTGTCGACCCACCGTCACCCATGCTTGACGGCGACGCCAGCGACGGGGAGAGCTCCAATGGTGTGTCCGCAGGAGCATCGACACTTGAAG
>BJHB01000505.1:0-2404 GCA_014191415.1 Chloroflexota bacterium | reverse complement strand
CGTCCCAAGTCCATTGTTGGCCCTGTTTTGACATCAGCTCCGTCTCTCCTCTGCGCCGGGCAATCTCTCGACGCTACCAGCCATCGTACCGATACTCAACACGCTACGCGGAGCCCAAATGGCTCCGGACGGCCGCCGTTTCCCCCGAACGGCCCCAGCAGGGGGGTGTGATACGCTTCCATTACGGAAGCAATGGTGAAAGAAATTGCTTCTCCGCGTGACACGTTGGGGGGTTCTCCCATCGTGAATAGCTTCAGATTGGGAGATGCTCGATATCCGGTGGTAGTTTCAAAACACTGCATTCCGGCTGCTCTTGCGCGGGTCAGTCCCGCAATCACGACACCCAGGCATCCCCGATGACTTTCACGATCGACACCATGCATCAGTCAGATGCGTCTTTTCCCGACAATCACCTCTCTCCACTGATGCGGGCTCCCGCCGAAGTGACCGGCGACCCAGTGGCGCGCGTGCGGTGGATCAATGAGCATTTGCCGGCCGGGTCGTTGTACAGCGACGCGAAGCGTGCGCTACATCCAGAATCGCGAGCGTCTTGGCGGCTCAGCCCCGAGCCATTCTGGATCACGGAAGAGATGGGCAACTTCCTGACAAACCTTGGCAGTGACCTTCAATCCTTCTATCGGGCAATCAACACCTTGTATCTAGCTTCTGTCAAGGGTTCGCAGCCGGCATGGGTAGCCGAGTATTTCGACCTTGGACGACCCGAGACCTTGGTTGATTACAGTCGATTGAACCGCACCAAGCGTGCAATTCCTGGTGTGATCAGACCCGACCTTTTCTACACTGACTCTGGCTTCGTTGCCACTGAACTTGATTCGGTACCAGGCGGTATCGGGTTCTCGGCCAGCATGGGGGCCCTTTACGCGTCACTCGGTGATCAGGTCCTCGGTGGTGAAGAAGGGATGATCAACGGGTTTCTCGGCATGGTTGCATCGGCTGCGGGCGCCCCTGACCCGGTGACCGCAATCGTCGTTTCCGATGAATCGGGTGACTACTGGGACGAGATGGCATGGCTGGCGCAAGCGTGTCGCGACCGGGGTCATCAGGTCTTCGCGGTCAGACCGCAAGATGTGAGTTTTTCCGAGGATGGGCTCAGGGTGCCGGCGGGTGTGACCCCTGGCCCGCGCGACCCGGAACCGACCGACCAGACCCTCCCTACAATCCAGGTTTCCGTGGTCTATCGCTTTTTCGAATTGTATGACATCAAGAATGTTCCCAAGTGGGAGTTGATGCTCTATGCTGCGAAAAAGCAGAAGGTTGTCATTACGCCGCCGATCAAGAGTTATCTTGAGGAGAAATTGACGTTCGCGCTCATGCACCACCCGGCGCTGGCAAGATACTGGTCCTCCGAGATGACGTCACCGGTGTTCGAACGCGTCAAGGCAATCATTCCGGAAACGTGGATCCTTGATCCTCGCCCGCTCCCCCCTCATGCAACAATTCCCGGCTTCGAGGCAAACGGGGCACCGCTTCAATCATGGAACCAGCTCATGTCCCTGGGTCAGAAGGACCGCAGACTCGTGGTGAAGCCATCTGGGTTCGATGCCACGGCCTGGGGAAGTCGGGGCGTGAAGATTGGGCATGACTTGCCGGAGGGTGAATGGCGCGATGCGGTTGACGCCGCCCTCGCCGGGTTTACGTCAACCCGGTCAATCCTCCAACGGTTCCAGACAGTCAGGCGCGCGACGGTCCCGTGGTACGACTTTGAGACCGGGACAGTCAAGACAATGCCAGGCCGGGCACGGCTGACCCCATATTACTTTGCAAGCGGAACTGATGGCGGTGTAACGCTTGGCGGTGTGATGGCAACTGTAGTTCCAATAGATAAAAAGCTTATTCATGGAATGGTTGATGCGGTCATGGTTCCGTGTGCTATCCGGCGCCAAGACAGTGACACTGCCTTTACCACGTAGCTTGCCGATTGACGCTTGGGCACCTCGACCACATCGCGGGCAGATCCCCTGCGAGTTTCTACCGGACAATCGGCGACGACGCGAGACACGACTGAAGCACACCCGGAAGAGAACATAACAATGGAAGAATGGCAGCGACTGCTACGAGACGGCGTCAACAACGCCGAACAGCTGTTCCAGAGGTTTGGTGTTGATCAGGAAATGGCTCAGGAGATCAGCAAGGATTTCCGAATCCGGATCAACGCATACTACCTCGGCCTTATTGAGAAGCCTGGAGATCCCATCTGGAGGCAGGTTGTGCCGGATCCGGCCGAACTTGATGACGAGGGTTGCCCAGACGATCCGCTGAATGAGGACGCTGACAGTCCCGTCCCGAACTTGACGCACCGTTACCCGGACCGTGTTCTGTTGCTCGTAAACCACCAATGCCCAATCTATTGCCGATTCTGCACCCGAAAGCGGAAGGTAAGTGA
>BJHB01000504.1:0-2409 GCA_014191415.1 Chloroflexota bacterium | reverse complement strand
CGATCTGTGTACTGATCTCGGTGGTAACGCCGTTGGAGTTCTTCTCGATCTTGCTCAGGACGATTTCGGCTTCATCTTCGATGGCGGTGGTGGAACCCTCGAAGTAGGTGACGATAGCGGCGGCGTCCTTAGCGGCACGGATGCTGTCGCCGGTGGCCAACGTCTGACCCTGGAGGCCTTCCTTCCAGTCTGGGGCGCCCTTTGGCTTGATCTTGACTTCGCCGGAAAGGATGGTCAACGTTGTGGCATCGGAGAGGGCAACTGCAATGGGCGGACCGTCGGCGAAGAGGCCTCCGGTGAATGATGGGAAGTTTCGGTCACCGGTAATGAAGATGGCGACGATTGCGATGAAGGCAGCCACGGGTAACCCGTACACGACGGGCATGGGAACAGGCTTCTGCCCCGGCTTCTTGCCGAGGTTTCCGCCCTGTGGCTTCACTCTCGCGGGTGTTGGTGGCATCGGTCTTCCAGTGTCAGGACGGTGTCACGATGCGGATGCCGTCCGGGGTGTGTGACCGTCGCCACACCCGATGCTGCCATTGTTCGAACGCCCACATTGCGGTCAGGATCAAGGCGGGGACGATGATCGTGACGAGGCGCCCGGTTGGCGATTGCGCAAACATCAGCGCGTATCCGGCAAGTGGGACGTACCCCGAAACCCGCAGGACGGTTGCGCTCAGCGTCACCTCCCATGGATCGTCCACCAAGTTGGCATCACCGCGCGTCCGGGCGATGAGGGCACCGGCTACCCCGGTCAGGCGGACGATTCGGTGAGTGACGGCGATGTCCGGTTCCTCGGCCCGCTGGTACGTGATGACATCACCGGAAACCAGATCACCCTTCGGAACGGGCATTGTCACAACCACCGATCCGACGGGGATTGCGGGTTCCATGGATGAAGACAGCACGATGAAGGTCTGGTAGGGAAGGAACCGAGGGCCGACAGTCAGTGCCAAGGTCGCCACAATCACGAAGGTCGCGACTAGCACCCCAATCGTGCGGATTGCGCTGGTGATGGCACCCCGCGGGATGCGTCGGGTTTCGGAAGCTGGCGTGCTGCTTGGCGACCTGTCAGGTTGCTTGTCGCTCACGATGCACCCTCTCCACCCGTGCGCTCATGGTGTAGGGACGCTTCGCTTCCATTACCAACGCCTTGGCGCAATCCTGTTGTCGGGGCCGTCGCGACAACTGTGGGGCCGGCAGGGGCTGTCGATGTCGTTGCGGGTGCGCTTGTCGCCGCGATTGCAGGTGTCGATGACGCAACAGTGGAAGGCACGGGCGTTGCTGATGAAGCGGGCGGTGCAGATGACGCGGGTGTGGCTGTCGCAGGCGCCACAGTCGAGGTAACTGGGACCAGCGTCGGCGAAGCGACAATCGGAGTGGCAGTGGTGGTCGCCACGCCGGTTGCCAATGGTGTCAGGGAGGCAGTGGCAACAGTCGTTGCCTCGGATCCGTTCGGTGTCGGTACGGCAACGGTCACGGTGGCCGAAGGAATTTCCGGGTTTTGCGTCGGAACAACTGTCGGACCCGTGGTTGCACCGTAACCCCCACCCCCTGCCTCTGCTCCGGATGGAGAGGGGAGCGGCAACGTGGCAGTCGGGGCCACACTTCCGCTGGTCGTGGGAGTCGCTGAACCACCTTGGGTTGGCGTAGCCGTGGCGACCATGGGTGGGGTTGGTGAAGCGACGGGGGTTACCGAGAAGGTGGTGGTTGCCACTGCGGTCCGTGTTGGCGTGACCGTCGCCGTTGGTGCTGTGAGCTGTATCTCTGAAGATGAGGCACTGACACGGCCACTGAGGTCGTACGCCACAACGACCGCGCGGTAGGTGACACCGGGAACCAACGCACCTGGCGGAGTGTCGCTCCCCGTCGCAAGGCCCGCGTCAATCACGATTTCAGGCGCCATCGCTCCTCCCGTGACTGGCGAGAGAACGATGCGGTAACCCCCGATAGCCATCGAGGATGACGGCGACCAGCTGAAACGACTATTCGCAGGGTTGAACGAGAGGTTTCCTGGCGTCATTGGTGCCGGATCGGTCAGGAGGACACTCCCCACCCCGGTTGTCGTTTGGGCGAGGACAACGATGGTGCTGAATGGGGCGCCAACTTTCGGTGCCTTGAGGTACGCACGTGCCACACCGTTTTGGTCAGTGACGGTCTGGAATATGCCGCTTGTCGAAGTAGAACAATCGGACGTGGAGCACAAAACTGCGCCGTATGCGGTTGGGTTCACGACCGCACGGATTGTGACAGCGGCATTCGGGATTGGTCGGGTGCCGGATCCGTCGCGCCAGGGCGCAGTTACCGTGGCCGCAATCTGGACCACCTCGTCACCGGCGAGGGGCGAAAGGATCGTACGTGGTGTGCAGATATCCTTCGCGCTTACTGAGGTCACCGAAATGGTTGGCT
>BJHB01000503.1:0-2409 GCA_014191415.1 Chloroflexota bacterium | reverse complement strand
CGCGCGCCTCGAGGCGGAACGGGACCGTGCGTCGACTGCCTTGCGATTTGAACGGGCGTCCGAACTACACCAGATGGCTTCAGCGTTGCGAACCTTGCACGGCAAGCGACGGCACTTGCGGTCGGCCGCGCACACGCCGAACTTCGTGGTGGTCGTCCGTGGCGGGGCTGGAGCAGGGGCACGCCGCATTTGTCAAGTTTTGGCATTTTCCGGCGCACGCCTGCAGGGCCAGGTTGAGGTCGAGACGGACGCTTCGGGCCGCAATGCAACCGCACGCCGGGCTACTCTGGTCCGGTTCCTTCGCACTCACTATCCGACAGCGCGACCCTTGGATATTGACCTCGCGGAACTGGACCAGATGCATGTGGTTGCATCGTGGCTTGCACGTCACGGCCGGTCAGCCAAGTATGTTGCTCTTCCCGATGGTGCGGTCACGACGGAAAGTGCGAAGCCGGTGGTTTCCGAGATCCTTGCGGCCGTCCGTGAGTCGATTGCAGAAGCGGCGCTCGCACACCGCCCCACCACCCCGCCGGATTTATATGTTCGCTGCGCTCACAAATGACAGCCATCCCGTCAGATCTGGCGGTGGCCGCCAGCTAGTCCCAGACCACCGGCGCGGTAGCCTTGGTTGGGCGCAGTTGCCGTGGTGCGGTCGGGCGACGAGTAGCCAAGCGTTCGCTGGCATAGTGATAGTGTTGGAGAGACGCACCGAAGTGCGTCCACCGGATCACCGGAACGTCGAATGGCGTTCGTGGTCTGGCGAGAGGGTGAGATTTATGTCCAAGCCAATTACCGTGAACGATGGCGACTTCGCCACTTCGGTTCTCGGTGCAGATGCACCGGTGATCGTGGACTTCTGGGCACCGTGGTGTGGCCCCTGCCGGGCAATCGCGCCGATGGTGGATGACCTTGCGACGGAATATGACGGTCGGGTGACTTTCGCCAAACTCAATGCTGACGACAATCCCCGCACCATGAGCAGTTACGGCGTCATGGGAATTCCCACGCTCATCGCATTCAAGGGTGGGAAGGAAGTTGGACGCCTTGTCGGCCTTCGTCCCAAGCCCGCGTTGAAACAGATGGTCGAGGGAACGCTCGTAGGCTAGCCCCACCCCTCGCTTTGCTCCCCACCCCGTCTGGTTCATATGTTCGCTTCGCTCACGAATGCACGAGTGTGCCCCTAGCCGGTTCCTAGGGGCATGAAGCCTCGGCCAACGTCGTATCGGTTCAAGAGGTGGCAAGTTCGATGCGGCGGCGCTGAACCCACCTATGTTTAGTCGTCGGCGATGCCCCCGCCCCCGCCGGAAAAGCCGCCGTCGAACATTGGACTTTCGCCACCAGCGTCACCATCGGCGAGACTCCCTCCCGCCTCAAGTTGCTCGACCATCTCGCCGTAGTCACCCGGCAGATCGTCTCCGAGGTGCTCACCGAGCTTCCGGGCCCACTTCGCAACACTGCGTGGGTCGTTCTCATCGACATCGGAGAACATCGATGGATCGCTCAGTGCCTCCAGACGGGCCTCGTCACCACGAAGGACTGCAAATTTCGACACAAGCTTTTTCATCTGCCCGGCATGGGCATGGCAGTGAGGACAGTCCGGAGTTGTCGCCAAGGCAAATGAACGGAAGAAGTGCGTGGAACGCTTCTGGCAAGCTTCGCAACGGTACTCGTAGACAGGCATCTTGTCGGTCTCGCCCTTGGCAGTCTGGCGTTTTTACCCAAGCCTCGGTAGCACGCAGCGACTGGAACCGGTGCCCCGGCGGGTCCATCACTGGGACCACTGGCACTACCGAAGGCGTCCCAGCGAAGCGCAATCAGACCGGATCGGTCGGGGCTGGTCGTGTCTGCAATCACCTCCGAGTATAACCCCGTTGGTGTCGCATCTCTCTCATGGGAGGGTCGGGTCCTGACCGGAATCCCGATCCCGCTCCGACCGATGCGCACCCGTCCGGCTGCGACAGGCTACGCTTTCGCCCTCGCATTTTGTTTCGTCGTAGAACAATCGGCGGGCGCCCAGTACCCCGAGTTCAATGCCGTTTGCCCGCTCGTTTATTGAAACATCGGCGTCCGGTGGACTTGTCAGTCTCATCTGTGTCGTCATCATGGGTGCCTCGACACGGGGCTCGTGTGACGGGACGTTTCTCGGGTTGAAACGTCCCTGCTTTGACGGATATCAGGACAGCCGCGTGGCAAGCTATGGCGTCGTAAGGGGCCTGCCAGTGGACCCAGTCTGCCGTTCGCTCTCAGTTTCGATGGTTGACGGCGCTCCAAACGGTGTCATAGCGGTTCCGCGGGAGGTCTTCCAGATCTCTGCGATCGTGGCGCAAAGTGCCACGGCTCTGGTTTGATCTGCACAGATTTCGATCAAGCACCGTGAGTACTGCTCGGCGATCATGAACGATGACCGGT
>BJHB01000502.1:0-2413 GCA_014191415.1 Chloroflexota bacterium | reverse complement strand
CCTAGAGAGCACATCAGTGGCACTGGCACTAGCGCTCGAGGAGTCGCTTCAACGCACGACGGTTGAGGAAATCTTTGCCGGCGGACTTCACGAGTACCTGACCGAGTTCATCACGGCCACGAACGCGATCGGCCTCGAGATCCGACGCGAGTATTTATGACCACGTCGCATCCGACGGGGTACCAGATGACGGCATTGACGGACACTGGTGTTCACACTGCATCATCACCATATTCACGCTAGTTATTCACTCAAGGAAAGCGACTGACCATTCCGATGCGCTTGGCGATCCGTCACATGACGTCGTACACCTACGATACTCCGGTTCTGTCCTCCTCCCAGATCATCCGGCTTTCACCCCGGATTGACGGGGGACAGTCCGTCGAGAAGTGGTCGGTCGAAGCCTTTGCGACACTTGATCAGACATCGCCACCTGTGGCGGTTCGGCTACTCCAAGGCACAGACGGGCACCAGAATGGGACACATTTGCTGAGCATCGCGCGCAGGCACACCAGTTCGTCGATCCTGGCGATGGGAGTTGTCCAGACCACTTCATCAGATGGGATCGTTGGATTTGACGACAGCAACCTTCCGTTAGCCTTCTGGCTCAAGCAGACCCCGCAGACTGAAGCAGGACCACCCGTGCGCGACTTGACTTTGTCAGCCTGGGTCGGTCACGAGACCGCTTCAGACGGAGGCGCTGATCTTGAAGCGGTTCATCGCCTGATGAATGAAGTGCGCCGCCGGGTAGACTACGTAATTGGCGCGACCTCGGTCACGACAACCGCCGATGAGGCGGTCATCCGGGGCGCTGGGGTCTGCCAGGACCACGCGCATGTATTCATTGCTGCCGCTCGATCCCTCGGAATTCCTGCAAGGTACGTCAGCGGCTACCTTTGGCCGGGCCATCACGAAGTGGCGACTGCGAGCCACGCTTGGGCCGAGGCGTGGGTCAACGACCTGGGTTGGGTTGGGTTCGACCCCGCGAACAATGTGTGTCCCACTGAGGCGTACATACGTGTCGCGGTCGGACTGGACTACTTCGACGCCTCCCCCGTTCGCGGGGTCCGACGCGCCGGTCCGGTGAACGAAGAGATGGTCGTAACCGTCCAGGTGGATCCGGTCAAAGCGGACGCTGACGTGCTCACAAGTCCAGCGTCGTAACCGATGACCCGACGCGTCATTCGGTCTCGCTGACAGCCTCACCGGACCCAACCGGTAATCGGCACACCGGCGCGTTCGGGACTCACTCCGGACGCGCCAACCAGATTTGCGACAACGGACACAAGAAGAGTCCGCTCGGCCTCGTGCATGCGTATGGAGAAGGCTTCCAGAGTGTCGCCATCTCGGAACGGAACCTCAACGCGCCCGAGGACCGGTCCTGCATCGACGGCTTCATCGGGTACCAGGTGCACCATTGCTCCACTCCGCGTGCGCGTACCCAATTTCCACTCCGCAAAGGCACGAGCAATGGCGTCGGTCCCCGGCAATTCGCCGGGCAGTGCCGGATGGAGGTTGATCACCTTGCCGGGATACGCGCCCAGGAACTCCATCGACAAGACCCGCATGTATCCGGCAAGAACAACCCAATCGGGCTTGAAGCTGTCAACCGCATCCCGCAGCCGACGGTCGTGATCCTCACGTGTCTGACCCATTCGAGGAGAGACGGTCCGCGTGGCAATCCCGGCCTGCTGGGCGCGGACCAATCCGTAGGCGTCGCGACGGCTGGACACGACCCCAGCGATCGTTGCATGAATGTGAAGACGCTCGTGTTCGGCGCAGGACTTTGAAGGGCCGAACCCGTCACCAGTGGCGTCAATCAGTGCCTGAAGGTTCGTTCCTGAACCCGAGATCAGCACAACCAAAGACAGTTTATTGCTGGCCCGCTGGACCACTCTAGTGCCCCGCGAGCCTGACGCACGGTTCTTGCCCCTTGGATGGCACGAGTTCGCCGATGACCCAAGATTCTTCCCCGAGCCTTTCACGGATGGCAGACGCGTCGTCCCGGGCCACCACAAGAACCATGCCAATACCCATGTTCAATGCACGATGTAGCTCCATCGGGTGCATCGTGGTCAGTTCGGAGACAAGACTGAAGAGCGCAGGAACCGGCCAACTTCCGACCCGGATGGTGGCGTCCAGTCCCTGAGGCAGGACGCGCGGCACGTTCTCGACTAGCCCGCCGCCGGTGACATGCACAAGGGCCTTCAGCCTTGGGTCTCGAAGGATGGGTCCAAGCACGGGCAGGTAACTACGATGAGGTTCGAGGAGGGCGTCGGCGAGTGAACGGTCGAGCCTCCCATACGGCTGATCAAGTGATGCCCATGCAAACACCCGCCTGAGGAGGGAGTAGCCGTTGGTATGCGGGCCGTTCGAAGCCAAACCAATGAGGACATCTCCGATGCCGACGGTT
>BJHB01000501.1:0-2443 GCA_014191415.1 Chloroflexota bacterium | reverse complement strand
GACGTCCGCCGTACCGATGACGCGATGGTGTCAATGTCTAGGGGCGCCAGTGAAACGAGGTCGACAACCTCGACTTCTATTCCCTCCACTGCGAGGGTCTCCGCGGCCTCCAGCGCTTTATGGACCATCCAACCAGTTGCTACAACGGTCACGTGTCGGCCAACCCTGCGTATTGCCGCTTTCCCAAGCGAAGCGGCCGCCGGGGAATTGTCAACTTCCTCGCGGACACCATGGTAAAGCCACATGTGTTCAAAGAAGATGACCGGGTTCGGATCACGGATTGCCGCAATCATTAGGTTGCGTGCGTCGGTCGGCGTTGACGGCATGACGACCTTCAAACCCGGAACGTGCGCGAACCATGACTCATAGCACTGTGGGTGGCCTCTGTAGGGGCCATCACCAATTCGTGTGCGGACGACGATGGACACGTCGATGGCACCAGCGGTCATGTAATGCAGGTTCGCCGCTTGAAGCACAATCTGGCTCATGCAAGTTGGCAGGAACTCGCCGAAGCTGATTTCGACAATTGGACGCTTGCCAACCATTGCCGAACCGATTGCTGCGCCCACCATGGCAGATTCGGAAATCGGTGTTTCGCGTATGCGACGGGGTCCGAACTCTTCAATCAGTCCCCGACTTCCACCCATGACGCCTCCCATCTTCCCGATATCCTGTCCCATCAGGAAGACTCGCTCGTCGGTGCGGAGCTCGTGGCGCATGCCCTCAACGAGTGCTTCGGCGAAACTCAAGCGCGCCATGGCTCGCTCCTTTCGCCGCGAAGTGCAGACATTCCTTCTGACACGTCTGCGAACACTTGGTTAGCACCGATATCCTCAATCCCTGCATCGGGACATGCCTTCGCAACGGTTACCGCAGAGTCCACTGCCTGGCGAACGTCGTCCCACATCGAATCGACGTCGTGATGTGTAAGGTCTCCGGACGTGACCAATTCGGAGACGGCCCTCGGTATCGGGTCTTTGTCGCGCCACGCATCCTGAACTTCGGGAAGCCGATAGCCACCCGGGTCTGATGCCCAATGCCCTCCAAGTCGATAAGACCGGGCTTCGATCAGGGTTGGCCCGTCTCCGTTGCGTGCCCGCGCAACGGCATCGCGGACTGCGGAATGGACCGCAAAAACATCGTTGCCGTCGACGGTGAGGCCTGGCATGCCGTACCCGCTTGCTCGAATCGATATATGATCGATCGGGAGCACCTCAGAGGCGTGCAACGAAATGCTGTACTGATTGTGCTGGCAAACATAGACAATCGGGAGTTTCCAGACACTAGCGAGGTTGAGAGCTTCGTGAAAGTCTCCACGATTTGTGGTGCCGTCACCAAACGAACACACCGTGACTCGGTCAGATCCTTCGTATGAAAAACCCAATGCACACCCGGTCGCAACGCCGATCGTCGTTCCAAGGTCTCCCGCAACCCATGGAACAATACCCATCGCCGCAGGTCCGGTGAACCCGAGTGCCCGGCCTCGCGCATAACCGTTTGCCTTGCCCAATGCCTGGCCAACCAAACGGCTAAGGTCTGCCCCGCGAAGGGCGTATGCCAGGAACGGTCCCCGGTAGTGTGGCGCCATCGTGTCATCGTCACGAAGACCGAAGAATGCGCCTGCGATCACCCCTTCCTCACCTTCAGCCGGAAACCAGCGCGGGTTGAGTTCACAACAGGCTCTTTCAAGCGTCCTTGAAAGCATCATTGCCTTCAAGAGGCCGATGCGGACGGATGGATCAAGGTCGGCACCCTCTCCAGTTCCTGGACCATTGGGCCGGGACATGTCTTGGTGATCTCCTTGAGGCGTGAACTGATGGACTGATCCCATTGCTTCCGATGGTAGCCGGGTCGTTCTGAATCGTCCACCTGCCTTGCGCTACCAACCTCGCGGTCCGCGACCCCTCATTCTAGTGAGAGGGGGTTACGCGCACCCTTTTTGAAACATTGACCGGACCGCCAATCTGTTGAAGCACCCTGCATTGGAGCCGAACGCCAAACAGATGGTCCAGTAGTTGCACCTGCCAAAAACGAGACGCCCTTCTACCAGCCGTTTGCAGCCACGATTGCACTGCCCGAATTCGACAACCGGACTGGCTGACCTGCCAGACCCGGCTGTCCCGGCGTGAATTCCAAACGTCCCCCCTCGAAATACTGGACCGTGACTCCGGCCTCAATCAGATCCTCGGAAATTGGGCGACCAAGAACGGTACGGACACCGGCGAGTGCGTCGTAGACTTTCAGGAACGCGCCACCCACCGTATGTCCGCTCCCGGCTATCGTCTTTCGACCGGCCACGACGGCCGCGCTATCACCGGCATTGAACTCTTCGCGATCCGACAGTCCAGAAATGAAGGACAATGCTAGTCCGATCTTTCTCGGAACGATTACCTTTCCGGTTGGCCCTTCCAATTCCTCCACCACACAGCGCTCGAAATATTGC
>BJHB01000500.1:0-2449 GCA_014191415.1 Chloroflexota bacterium | reverse complement strand
AAATGGGAGTGTCCCGGTTATCGCCATGGACCGAGACGAGACGTGTTGGGCCATGGCTGACCTCAATCCGCCTGGGTTGCCGAAAAGGGTGAACCCAGAATGCTTAGAAGGGACTCTACCCATCATGCCGGCAAGTGAACCGCTGCGCCTCAATTAATCATGGACGGCCTGAGACGCTAGCGTGAATAGCCCGTCCGCTGCGGACCAGGCGTGTGCCAGCGCCTCGACCATAACCTGCTCCTACCCTCTCAGTATTGTTGCACCTGCATCGATGAGGATTTCAGCCCCGGTGATATAGATGCTCTCATCGGAGGCAAGGAAGGTCACCAGGTCTGCTACTTCAGACGGATCGGCCGAGCGGCCGAGATGAGGTGGGTTCCGGTCCGGCATCTTGATATCCCAACGAACCGCTTCAAGGTTGCGTCGGTACGTACGCTCCCCGATGTTCGTCCTGATCGCACCCGGACAAATTGTGTTCACGCGGATATCCCATCGACCAAGTTCACCAGCTGCCATCCGTCCGAATATCGCTTGGCCGCCCTTGGAAGTGGAATAGCAGGAGTATCCAGGCAGCGAATACGTCTTCGTACCATTCACCGAAGCCGTAATGATGATGCTTCCCCCGCCCGCAGCACGAAGATGCGGGATGGAATGTTTTACGGTCAGGAACGTTCCGGTCAGATTGGTATCAATCGTGGCATGCCATTCTTCGATGGTCATTTCCTCAATTGGACACTGCATGCCGTTGATGCCTGCGTTCGCGAAGACGGTTGTCAGGCTCCCGAACGCGTGAACGGTCGCATCCACGGCTGCTTTCACCGCAGTCTCGTCCCGAACATCGGCAAAAAGGGCAACCGCCTTGCCTCCCGCTGCGCTGATCTCTCCCGCGACACGCTCGGCGGGCTCACGGCGCACATCGACGACCGCCACTGCAGCTCCCTGATGCGCGCAAGCACGCGCGGTCGCCTCACCGATTCCTGATCCCGCCCCAGTGATGAAGGCAACCTTGCCGCCCAGTCGCATCGACATTAAATCTCGTGTCCTTTGCCCGAAAGTAGCGCTTAGCGAATCATCTCGGAGAACCGCCGAGTCGCTCCTAGTCCAAGTTTATCTTAAGAGTGCCGGGCGCAGACCCCCTAAACTGACGAACTTGAATATAATACAATTGACCCTCTATTGCTGAAAACTGTATTCGCGACTGTAGTCCGCCTGAATCATCATTACACGATTGTAGTTCACCCGAGTTTACAGTAGTCGGTGAAACACCGCTTCGGAGATATACCGATAGCACAGTGTCATAACTGCTGCCAAATGTATTAAGTTCCACCAAACTAGACCTGTTCGCAATCCACGTGAACCAGACGCTTCCACCATTCCCCGCGCAGGAACGCTCGCCTGACTCTGTCGTTTCTCCACCTACCGTGTATTCGGTGCCGAACTCAACTTCAACTGCATCTGCTATATCGTCGGAAGGAGATCCCGACACTTGGACAGTGAAGTTAATGTCCGTGCTCATCGACTGGTTCCCAGCCGTGTCAGTTGAGTTAACGGTAAATGAATAGTTTCCGATAGCCAACGTAGGAGCCGTTATCGAATAACTGCCGGAAACCGATGCGGTCGTCGACACGATGACCGTTGATCCTGACCGAAGCTCGACCAACGATCCTGCCTCGGCGGTCCCGGAGAACGATGGCGTTGTGTCGGTCGTGGTGGTACCTCCGCCGGTCAACTGGATTGTTGGGGTGACTGGCGAAACGGTATCGAGGGTGACCGAAGAGGTAACCGCACTCGATTCGTTACCCGCAGCATCGCTAGCCACGAACCTGAATTGCCAAACCCCATCCGGCAAGCTGCCCGCAATTGAGGATGGCGAATGCACCGCCTGACTTCCGGTACCGGGAAAGCTGGTGGTCCCGCCCAACGAGTACGGCAGTCCGCCTCGCGTTGCCGAAACGGTGACGGTCGAATCCGGCGAGGAGGTCACGCCAAAGACCGGCAGTGCACTCGTGACGCGATCCGTCGATGAGGCGCCTGTGTCCGGGCTGGTCAAAACCACCGTCGGGGCACTCGGCGCTACTGTGTCGACGGTGATCGCAAGTGCTGCACTAACCGGACTGCTCATTCCCAAATCATTGGTGGCAATCGTGGTCAACTGATTGGTCTGGTTCGCCAAGAGTTGGAGTGTCGCTGAAAATGTTCCATTCGTCGATGTCACAACCGTTGATGGACTCGTAGGAATTGTCGTTCCCTGTCGCAAGAAGGTGATTCGGTCGCCGGGATCGGCCCGACCTGTTATGCCAACTGTCGTGGACTTTGTGATCCCGTCACCAATCGTTCCGCTGTCACTCGACGGCTCGGCTAGCAAGGCAAGGTTGTTCGGGGTCGGTGGGACTTCCACTCGGACACCAGATACCGTCCATCGCACTCCACACTCTAGGCGTGCATCCGC
>BJHB01000499.1:0-2460 GCA_014191415.1 Chloroflexota bacterium | reverse complement strand
GATCTGGAGGGCGATGGTTAATGGGACGCGCGCCGGCACGGCAGTGATCCTTGGCAGGTTTGGCAAGCACGTTCTTTGGCTGGCTCGTCGGCGAGGCGTCCATTTCAGTCTAGTCCGGGTCATCGTTTGCTTGATCGTCGTTGCCGGAATGTCGTCCGCGCATGACGGCATTGCGGCGCCATTGGTTGGGTGTAATGCTCCGCTCGATCGGACAGCGTTTGCGAAGAATGATCCGGGCGCGCGGGCACTGCTCGGACTTACCCGGGACTGGACGGTCGCGCAACGGGTGGGCCACCTGCTTGTAGTCGGAGTCACTGGAACCGAGGTCACGCCATCACTGGCTGAACGGATTCAAACCAACGCGCCGGCGGGAGTCTTCCTCCTCGGGAGGAATGTTCGAGACCGGGATCAACTGCGTGAGCTCACGAAGTCACTAACCGCGGCTGGCCTGAAACTGAGCGGTGGTGTCGCGCCACTTGTCGCCGCTGATTTCGAGGGTGGTTCAGTGAACGCCTTACGGGCGGTGACCGGGAGTACACCGGCCGCATCGCAATTGGCGGGGGGTGGCGAGTCCGGGGTCGGAGCGCAGGCGCTAGCGGATGCATCGGTGCTCCTGGGGCTCGGGATAAATGTAAATCTTGCACCGGTTGCTGATATCCGCCCTCCTGACGGAGGTTTCATTGGCACGCGCGCCTTCGCGACAACCCCGGGTGCGGTGGCATCGCTGTCTACCGCATATGCCCGTGGTTTGCGCCTTGGGGGGGTGATCTCGGTGCTGAAGCACTTTCCCGGCCATGGCGCGGCGCTCGGAGATTCGCATGACCTCCTGCCGGTGCTCTCTCACGACATGGCGACGCTCGAAGCCGAGGACTTGCTTCCGTTCGCAACTGGCACGCGGTCGGGGGATGCCGGAATGGTCATGGTTGGGCACGTTCTGGTCACGGCGGTCGATGCGGTCAGTCCGGCTTCACTTTCTGCCCCGGTAATCATGGGATTGCTCCGTGAACGGTTGGGCTTTGGCGGGGTGGTGATCACCGACGAGATGAAGATGCGGGCGGTATCTGCCGAGCGAAGCGTGGTCGAAGCGGCTTCTACAGCCATCCAGGCAGGCGCTGATCTGGTCTTGGGTGACTACACGCCTGCCGAACACACGCTGATCGTCAATGCACTAGTCGCTGATTGCACTGCGAGCAGGATTGACGGTGACCGACTGGCCCGATCACTGGCACGAATCCTAGCCCTCAAGGCGGAATTTGCCTTGCTCTCACCCGAGGGAGCGTCCACCCTCGAGATGTGGCGCTCGGACGCACTGCTTGCCGGGAGACCATTTGCGGCCTCGTCGCCTGATGCCATTGACGGACGCTTCTATCCGGTACCGAGCCCCACCATCAATGCGCCCGATACTCCTTCGCGCGCCACTGGCGAGTTTGGGCCGCCCTCGGTGGCGGACGCTGCGTCGCCGGGGTTTACGATCACTGACGAGCAGGGAATTGCCCTCTATCGCGACTATCTCATCCACCGTGGACCGTCTCGCCTTGGCCGGCCCCTTTCGAGGAGGTTTTTTCTTGATGGCGAAGTCGTCCAATTGACCGAGGGAGGCCTTTTGCGATGGAAGCCAGAGGAAGGTACTGCCGACGTATTCGAGGGCTTTGAAGTTTTCCAAGCGACGGGGACACCATGGCCAGTCGTTGACGAGTGGCTCAAGGCGAGCGGTTATGCCCGCCCGGAGGATGGAGTGGCCACCGAACTGCCGGATATCGATCCCGGTCAGGCGCAGGTGGGCACGCCATGCGGCCCGGTGTATCGAAGTGGCGGTTGGTTGGTGCAGTCTTACACGCGGGCGATGGTTCGGAAACCGATGACGGTGGATCCCACGTCCACTCCTGGTGGGCCTGCCGAGGTTCTGTGGATCGGCACCTTGGCCAAGATGATGGGTGCGGTACCACAGGACGCGCTCGCCCCGTTCACGTGGCCTGTGGCTGACTGAAAATCGGATCCCCCGTCTTGGATCGTCGTCCCACTCCAATCTAGATGGTGGGCGCGATATGCAGTTTTCCGTTCCGGTAACGGTGCGGGACGCGCTGCAACGAATCCTCGTATACGATGGTTGACAGTAATCGACACAGCCTCTCTAATGACCGGAGTGTGAGATGAACCCACTCGTCAAGCGACGGATCGATGGCCGCGATGTCGGCAGCGGCGCAGTCGGGTCGGGCGCCCCGGCACACGAGGCCGCGGCTTTCACGAGGTGGTTGCTGTTGCCTGACGACGCAGTGGGCGACGGCGGAGAGACCCAGACCTCTCTTGAACGTGAAACCCCTGCTGGTTCATCAGTTGGGTCCGCATCGAACCATGCGAGTGTGGCGAGCGAAGCGGAGCGGCGTTCAGATGGCGTCGGCACTCCCCGGATTGGCGCAGTTGCACCTGAGCGCCTTCGTGCCCGGGACTTGCGCTACGCCC
>BJHB01000498.1:0-2465 GCA_014191415.1 Chloroflexota bacterium | reverse complement strand
ACCGACACGTTCGAAACATCTCCAAACTTGGCGGTTATTCCTCCAGACAATCAGGGCAACTGACCTTCACAGCGTTTGACAAAATCCGGCCTATGCGGATCGGATGCAAAGGGCACGTGCGGAGCGCTTGCGCAGGAGTTGGAGTAACATGGCGGTCCACCAACTCCGGCACATGCGCCCGGCCCGTGACCGACGTGACGCCAGCGATGCCGTCCGGGGCAATTGGTACTGGTATGGCCTCAAGGACGTGATAGACCGTGGGCGCAACCCGCGCCCTTAGGTCATTTCCAAGGTCACCTCCAACGATTGGCAACGAACACCGACAGGCAACCCAGATTGCCTACGGGGCCAAACCGGCAGGGGCACCTGACAGCGACGTGCTGGTCCACGTGAGCGTCGCAACGGCTTGCGAACCCTGGTAGCGATTATCAGCTTGCGGATCAACCGCGACGACAAAGGTGATCGTACGAGTCCGCCCGGACTCCCAGTCATCCACAGTTACACCATTGCGGTAATTGCGAACCAACGTCCCAGACGCCAGCGCAGGGTTGATCCGCTCATCGAGACCCGACGCGGAAACGAGGACTAGTGGATCAGGAGATGCAGCCAGAGGAAGCGTCTGACCGGAAACCGATTGGGTCAGGGGCACGCCGAGCGTCGAGTTGGCACAAACGAGAAGCGCGTCCGTATCGGTCTGCGCAGGGACTAATGCACCTGGATTTGGTCCAAGGACACATACCGCCGACCCTTCTCCAGTGAGGTAGAACGCGGTCACTCGCAAGACATCGGTGAGACGTCCACGTCCGCAGACATCAACCAAGCCAACCATTGTCACTGTGCTGTTGTCACAACTCTGAGCCGCCGGGTTGACAAGTGTGACTGCAGGTACGGAGAGAACCACACGACCGGCGGAGAGAGTGCCGACGTTTCCGACGGTGAGCGAATTCGTCATGACGTGCCCGGGGGCGAGACCGCCGAGACCGGTGACCTGGGAGGCGAGACCCGGCGATAGCGACATGGTGCCGGTTGTCACGCTGAACCCACCTGCGGCATTCAACCCGGGAGCGAGCACGGTCGTGCCGGAAGCCAGGGTGATCGACGTGGACGGTGTGACAGCACCGTTAGCGGTGGATAGGAACAAGGACGCACCCGCTCGCGAGTTTGACAGACGCAATGTGCCCGCTTGGAAGGTGTTGGCAGGGTTTGTGGTCTGTGCTGCGAAGAGGGCAAACGTCGGGCTCGGGTGAACCAGAGCAGCCACTCCCAGAGTCATCAGGAACCCAAGACCCACCTTCGTCACACGTATCAAGTCCATTTCCACCAACTTTGGAGTCCAGTTCGACCATCAGCTTTTCAGAATATTGAGGAACTATTGCCAAGAAACCCCAGAGCCTTGAAAGGCATCCGGGGCGCCACTTGGGTTGTGCCGGCAAGGATGTCGTCGCGCGTTGCTAGTTCAGCGGAGGTCCGGACGGACCGACGCCAGAGGCCTCAATCCATCCGTACCCACCCGAAACGGGGCTGTAGACGTAGATGCGCGTCCCGACCTGTGGGCCGACCACGGTGAAGGTGGTGAAGGCAGGACCTGCCTCACCGAAGTCCACACCGAACTCGTCGGGCCCTGAGTAGATGTGCGCGTCGGCGTTGAAGTTCTGGACGAATGCCGGCTGAAGCGCGACAGGAAGGATGAGCATGTCGGCAACCTCGGCGGTTGAAAGGGTCCAGGTCTGACGGGTGGTTGCCGCGTCGAACTCGGCAGGTGCCCGGAGATAGCCGGCAAATCCGCCCGTGCTCGACGCGATCGAGTACAGGTACCCGAGGGTCTGTCCGGATCCAACCTTTATGGAAGGAAGCGAGAACTGGACACGGGCCGAACGGCTATCCGACAAGACCTTGAAGGTGAACGGAAGACCGAGCGGAACGACATTGCCTCCACCAAGGCTTCCCTGCTGCACGGTGTTGAGACCGGCAGGAGTTGGCTCGAACGTCACTGATGTCGCATCAGCGGGCAGGGCGATCACCGGCGCGACCCCTGAAAGCTTTCCGCTGAGAAGCGGGAAGGTGAGGTCAGGCCAGATGCCGGACTTGCTCCGATTGATGCGGGCGACCTGGCCCGCCTTCACGAGGATCGCGACGGTCCGCTTGCCAGTGGCCGCCGACCGCACACCGGCGACCTCGACCCCATCGATTGTGGCTCCAGTTGCCGCGACTTCGTCATCCAAGCTGAAAGTCTTGGTCTCCTTGCCGTCCGCCGATACAGCACTCGTGGATTTTGCAACCTCGGTACCGGGAGCGAGCGTCGACATGAACTTGACGGTTGCCTTGGCCTCCTCCGGTGTGCTGGACGCCATTTGCTTGAGGACTTCAGCAGCCTGCGCCGCCGGGAGGGATGACAGAGTGTCGACGAAGGCCTGGGCAGTTGCTTTATCTACCGAGGTGAGGGCGGTCGTGACCGTCTGCGCGGC
>BJHB01000497.1:0-2479 GCA_014191415.1 Chloroflexota bacterium | reverse complement strand
GGCGCGGTGAAAAAGCTCACGAACCGGAATGGCCCCGACAACGGTCCGGCCATCTCACCAGACGGCAAATGGATTGCCTATACGGGCTACGATTCCACGTCGGACACCTGGATCGACTCGAAGATGTACCTGATGTCGTCCGACGGCACGGGATCGAAGCTTCTCCTCGACATGGACCGCTCGCCATCGAACCTCACCTGGGCCAGCGACAACAGCGGCATCTACTTCTCCGTGGCTTCCGAGGGTTCGCAGAACCTCTGGTTCGTCACGCCCGGTGGACAGTCTCGCAAGGTCACCGACGGCAAGCAGATGCTGACGGTGTCCGACATCCATCCGAGCGGGGCCGCCGTCGGCACACTCAGCTCGCCGACGCTGCCGGGCGACATCGTCACCTTCAACCTGAAAACGCCGACGCAGATCAAGCAGCTCACCGACGTCAATGGCGACGTGCTCGAAGGCAAGAAGATCGGCGCCACAGAAGAGATCTGGTACACCTCGGTGGACAACCTCAAGATCCAGGGCTGGATCGTGAAGCCGCCGGATTTCGATCCGAACAAGAAATACCCACTGATGCTCTCTATCCACGGTGGCCCGCACGCGATGGACAACGTCGCGTTCAAGTTCAACTATCAGGAACACGCCGCGAACGGGTTCATTACGCTCTACACTAACCCACGCGGCAGCACGGGCTACGGTAGTAAGTTCGGCAACGCCATCAAGAACGCGTACCCGAGCAAGGACTACGACGACCTGATGAAGGGCGTCGATGAAGTCATCGCCAAGGGCTACGTCGACACCGCAAACCTCTTCGTCTACGGCTGCTCAGGCGGAGGCGTCCTCACCGCCTGGATCGTCGGGCACACCAACCGGTTCGCGGCCGCGTCGTCCAACTGCCCCGTGATCAATTGGATCAGCTTCGTCGGCAACACCGATGGAGCGGGTTGGTACAACAATTTTGAGAAGAAGCCGTGGGAAGACATCACGGAGCACTGGAACCGCTCGCCCCTCAAGTACGTGGGCAATGTGACGACGCCGACGATGCTGATGACGGGTGTGAACGACCTCCGCACGCCGATCGGTCAGACCGAGGAGTTCTACGAGGCGCTCAAGGTTCGCAAGATTCCCACACAGATGGTGCGGTTCAACGAGGAGTGGCATGGAACGAGCTCCAAGCCGTCGAACTTCATTCGCTCACAGCTCTACCTGCGCGACTGGTTCAAGCAGCATGCGCGAGGCGCACTGAAACCGGTGACTCAGGAGTAGTCGGTCCGGCACCGCTTGGGCTTCGGCCCTCGCGGTGAACCGGAAGAGGCGCGGATTGGAACAGAGCTGTCGGATAGGCGTTACGGTATCCGCAGCATCCGTTCCAATCCGCGCTTCTTCCATTTAACAGCGCCGAGACATCAGCCAAGACGGTTTTCGTTATACGCCGCCGCTCATGACCTAGGGTTTCAACGGCCAGTTCGCCAGTTCCCTACAACACTCTGCCGGTAAGATCGTTTGGCCATATGAATGCTCCCTACGGCGGCACCAACCGATTGTACTTCTTGAGAATGGCCTTGAGCTGGTCGTGCGGTAGCGCCCACGACCGGCGATAGTCGGCGCCATCCATGTTCTCGGCGGCGAGCATGGCATTGACGATCGCTTCTTCCGTCGCCTCGACTGTCGCGGTGAACAGCGGGTCCATTCGCCCGGACCCCAGGCGCTGCATCGTTGGCGCCGGAAGCGGCGACGGGCCGCTGTTGCCCCAGTCCACGCCTCGGTTGGCCGTGGAGAACGCGAGAAAGATGTCGCCAGATCCATTGCCGTTAATCGAACCCATCCGGCCCATGCCTAGGGCCACACGCCGGACCACGCGCTTGAGTTCATCCGGCGACAGAGGCGCGTTCGTCGCCACCACGATGATGATCGATCCCTGTTCTGGATCTTCGCCCGGCTTCTCCGTCAGCGGGACGGCAATCCCGCAGACGGGCAGGGCCCGTCCGTCCGCTGCGGTGATCGGCGGGTCAAGGAGCTTGCCTACACAGGGATCAACGCCCGTGATTTCGCGGCCGACCGGGATGCCCGCGATCCGAAGCTGCGATCGCTGCCCGTAGTTGCACTGCACGAGTACCCCAACGGTGAAGCCTCCCTGGGTCGCAGGAAGCACCCGCGACGACGTGCCGGTACCACCCTTGAATCCATTGCAGTTCATCGCCGTGCCGCCGCCGACGTTGCCCTCGGCGACCGCACCGCCCTTCGCGTTCTCAAGCGCCTGGAATGCGTGCTCGGGCTTCACATGCAGCCCCTTCATGTCGTTCAGTCCGCCATCGGAAGTCTCCGTGACCACCGGATACCAAAACGGACCCGGTGCGTTGCGCTTGACCATCCAGTCCACGACGGCATCGCGCACCGTTCCCACCGACAATGTGTTCGTGATCATCACCGGCGTCTCGAGCACACCAGTTTCCTCGATCCAGTGCGTCCCCGTCATGTCGCC
>BJHB01000496.1:0-2480 GCA_014191415.1 Chloroflexota bacterium | reverse complement strand
CGATTGCTCGCACCATGGACGATGAGTTGAGAGCGGTTTGCCCGGAACCCGCAGGCGTCCTCTGATCTGACCCACCCGAGTAGATCAATTCTACTTAATTGCAAATTAATCAAGGAACATGTGACAAGTGAACGGTGTGTTGCGGACTGCCGAACCTGCCGTCTCGCTGGTAATTGGAAGTTCCTTGCAGTCCGCTTCAGCTGCCACGCCAGGAGACGCCATGCCCGGGTTTGTCCCACCGTCTGTTCACCACCGGCAATCGTTCGACTTCATGATTGTTGGTGCAGGGTTCGCGGGTGCAGTGCTTGCGGAACGGCTCGCCTCACAGGCTGGCAAGCGGGTGCTTATCTGTGACAGACGCCCCCACATCGCCGGAAATGCCTATGATCACTTCGATGATTCAGGCGTCCTGGTTCATCGATATGGTCCACACATCTTCCATACCAACTCGCAAAGAGTTGTGGATTACCTCTCGCAGTTCACCGAATGGCGTCCATATGAGCATCGGGTACTTGCCGAAGTTGATGGGCAGCTTCTCCCGATGCCGATATCCCGGGCGACGGTGAACGAGCTTTACGGGCTTGATCTCAAGGACGATGCGGCGTGCGCAGCGTACTTCGCGTCGATCGCAGAGACAGTGGAACACGTCAGGACCTCTGAAGACATCGTGGTGAGCCGCGTTGGTCGCGACCTCTACAACAAGTTCATCAGGGGCTATACGCGCAAGCAGTGGGGGCTTGACCCGTCCCAACTCGATGCGAGCGTCTGCGCCCGGATTGCTCCTCGTGTGAATGATGACCGTCGCTACTTCACCGATAGCTTTCAGGCAATGCCCAAGTACGGGTTTACCCGGTTGTTCGAACGGATGCTCGCGCACCCGAACATCAAGATCCTGTTGAATACGGATTACCGTGAAGTGATGGGGCTTATCCCGTTTGATCGAATGGTCTACACCGGTCCCATAGATGAGTTTTTTGATCTACGGTATGGCAAGTTGCCCTACCGATCACTGGAGTTCCGATTCGAGACCCATGCCCGCGAGTGGTCTCAACCTGTCGCGGTTGTGAACTATCCTAACAACCATCCGTACACGCGAAGCACGGAATTCAAGCACCTCACCGGACAGGAACACCCGAAGACCTCTGTGGTATATGAGTATCCTCAAGATGATGGAGACCCGTACTATCCGGTACCAAGGCCTGAAAATGCTGATCTTTATCGACGATACCGGGAGTTAGCAGAGACGACGCCCGATGTCTTCTTTGCGGGACGCCTAGCCACCTACAAGTATTACGATATGCATCAAGTGGTGGCGCAGGCACTGTCCGTGTTTGAGAACATCGTCGCCACGCCAATCGGTGTACCTGCCCCAGAACTTGTTTCAGTGACCCGTTAGTCGCCGTGCCTTCGCCCATTGGGTAAGGGGTGGAAGGCTTTGGTGCCTAACTGGTTGGCAGGTCGTGAAGGCCGTTCACCCCGGTCTGGATCACAATCCGCGCCCGGCGACTTGCCCGGCGCCAATTTCCGCCTACGAAGGTGCGGGCACCGGAGAGTGTTTCCGTTACGGTGCGTTTTGCGTCACGTCCACGAGTGGCGACGTGCTGCCCCACAGAAGCGACTTCGGAGGCAAACCCAATCGTCCTTGCAATCGGTTTCACCACGAACCGGCCTAGATAGTCGCCAGTGGCGTGTTCGGTACGGTCTGCCTTGCTGGCAATCCAACGCATTCCTCGGACACCGCTGCCGGTCAGCCAGCCGGTTCCTGCCGCAAGGGAAAACCAAATCACGAACCCGATCAGCGCGCTAATCCACGTCATCAGGGCAATGATGAAGATGCTGATGTCTCGGGCCGCCCCAACATACTCCCGCCCGCCGAATTCCGATGCCGCGATCCCAATAGCGCACGAGCCAAGGAGCGTTCCTGCGACGCCCCCGATTACCCAGAAAACGAGTTGCTTCACCGAGGCACCTGACGTCCTCTGACATTGCCGAAGATCATCGGCATCGCCATGGGTGATGACGCCGGGCGCTCGTCTAATGCCGCCGTGAGCCGGCGCATTTCGTCGTATCGTCCGAGTATGTCGGCCTCGGCACGCTTGCCGGCTGTTCGTGCTTCAGAACGTGCCCTGCCCATGTCCTCGGAGATTTTCGAAAACGTGGTCTTGCCAGAGGAAGGCGCGAACAACCAAGAAATCGCTATGCCAATCAAACCTCCGGCAATGAACCCAACCACAAGCCAAGGATCGCGAACCTTCATCGGATACCGCCCCGGGCGATAGTGAGAAGGCTTGAAACCATTGACTGGGCGGCTGCCGCAAGCCCCGCTAAACGGGCCACCGGACGGATCACGGCGTCGCCAACTATGGTGCTCGTCCCTCGGACAGTCTCACTCGTCCGGCGCACGGACGCAAGGATCGGAGCCATTTCGTCTTTCAACGATTTGACTAGGATCCAAAGCCTCCAGGCAAAAATGATCAGTG
>BJHB01000495.1:0-2481 GCA_014191415.1 Chloroflexota bacterium | reverse complement strand
GTCCAGACCGACGGTGGAGGCGCACCCGAGGACATCATGCATGATCCGGGTCAGTTCGCCGGTGCCACATCCGAGGTCGATGGCACGCATGCCCGGCAGCGGTTCCACCAGTGACACGAGGTCGTGGAATGGCTGGGTGCGTTCATTGCGGAACCGCTCGTACTGCGCCGGGTTCCAGGCATCCGCCTGGGCGGAGTTCTGATCTGGCGTCATGATCGAACCAGTCTACCCGCCCCCGCGCCAGACACGTCATCCCCGCGGTTGGTCAGCAATGGCTTGGGTGTCCAACTCCGCAGTGAGGGAGCAAAGTGGTGCAGGGGTGGGGGAGCACTAGCCCAGAATCCGGGAACCCCCACACTTACTAAAGGAGGCAATCCCCCTGGGAGCACTCACCTGTCCCGGCGCGACCAAAGCCACGCGATGTGGGTAAGCGACTTCAACGCTTTAGCAAGGGAACGTACATACTCGCGAAGGAAGGCAAGCCCCGTGGGAGCGCCCCCATTGATCAGTCAACCGGGATTGGTGCGTCAGGGTGAAGCAAGCCCTCGGATTTGAGGTCGCGCCAGAGGGCAGGCGGGACCTCGGTGCGAAGCCACGCCATGTTCGTGCGAACTTGGTCGGGGTGGTTCGGGCCGGGAATGATCGACGCCACCAACGGGTGCGCCAAGGGGAACTGCAGGGCGACGGCACCGATCGGTACGCCATGTGCGTGGCAGACATCGTCGATGCGGGCCACCTTCGCCGCGGTCGGGGTCTCCACCGGTCGGTAGGCATAGGTGGCCGCCGGGCCGGTGCGGCTCGCCAGGATCCCCGAAGCAAACGGTGCCCCGATGATGACCCCGGCACCGTGCTCGGCGCAGAGCGGAAGTTCGTGGTCCAGTGCGCCCTGGTCCAGCAGCGTGTAGGGCATCGCCACCAGGAAGAAGTCGATCGGGAAGCGGGGGATGAAGCGCGGGATCATGCCAAGCATGTTGATGCCCACACCGATGGCCTTGATCTCGCCATTCGCCTTGAGGGCCTGGAGGGCAGCAAAGCCGCCACCGTCCTCGAGTTGGCGCAGGAACGGTTCCACGCCGTCGTCGCCGTGGTGCATCGGGTCGAGGTCGTGGATGAGGAGCGCGTCGATCACCGGGATGCCCATGCGCTGGATGCTGTCTTCATAGGAACGCATCACGCCGTCACGGGTGTAATCGAAGCGGATCTCGATCGGCAGGGATCCGTCGGTCATGGCAGCGGCGAAGGCTGCCGGATCGGCGGGCCGGTGCAGCGTGCGGCCGACCTTGGTGGTGAGGGTGTACGCGTCTCGGGGTTTGGCGCGCAGGACGGATCCGAGGCGAAGCTCGCTCTTGCCCCGGCCGTACCACGGCGCGGAGTCGTAGAAGGAGATGCCCGCGGCCCAGGCGGCCTCCAGGGTGGCGGTCGACTGCGCTTCGGGGACGAGCCCGCGCATGTCGCCGATGGTTGCCGTGCCACAGCCGAGGGCCGGCAGGGAGAGGGCGGTGTGTCCGAGCTGCTTCAGGCGGTACGGATTCATGGTGCCCTCAGTATTGCACCGGCGCCGGGTGGGATGCGCGTACCTGTCCGGCATCCCGGGATTATTCACGCACGGCGCCGGGTAGGCGAGAGACGTGAGAACCCTATCAGGTCCACGGGCAACCGTGCCCGCATCGGCATGGGGGGTGTCGAGTTGCGCCCCCACCCGCAGCCCCCCCGTTGACGCGGGAGAGGGGAGTGACATCCCAGGGCATCCTTGCCCGACGTGGGAAGGGGGAGTGATGTCCGACGGCATCCTTGCCCGCCGTGGGCTGCCGGGTGGTGGAAAATGCCCACCTCCCCTCCCTACTTCGCTGACCAGAGAGAGGGGAGTGCGGCCAGCGCGTGCCCTGAGGGTGGCGCCAGCCGACGTGTGCCGGGGGGTGCGCGCCCGGCGCCGCGCTTCTCGGGCCGGTTACGGGCCGACGTTGATGCCGGCGGTATGGAGACCGTTCGCCGTCGTGCTTGGCAAGGTGAGGTTCCCTGCGTTGCCATACACGTCGGTCAGGGTCGCTGCCGTCAGGGCGGTGGTCGATGAATACGAGAGTGGGGAGGCGTTGTCGCTGCCCACGACCGTGTAGGTACACGTCAGCGTCGACTGTGCGGTGACCGCCGGGCAGGTCGCGTTTCGCGCGGTCGGGGTGACGGACATCGCCAACGTCGAAGATGCCGTCGTCGTGATCGGCTCGCTAAAGGCAACGACTATCGGGATCGACGCCCCAGTGGTTGCGCTGGTGCCGACGTACGTCGTGGTGATTCCAGTGATCGTCGGCGCGGTGTAGTCGGCGGTGATGTTGACTGGCGCGCTGGTAGCCGAGACATTCGGTGGGTTTGCGGAGTCGTAGAGGCGCAGCGAAAAGGTGTTCGTCCCTTCAGGGATCAAGGTACGAAGTTGCGCGTTTGTCGATGTTCCCAGCGACACTGAGACAGTTGTCGCAGCATTCGTTG
>BJHB01000494.1:0-2485 GCA_014191415.1 Chloroflexota bacterium | reverse complement strand
GCCTCATCTCGGTGGATGCGCGACGAGGGAGGCTTGTGCTGAGTGCACCACCGGCATCGTGGGCGTCGTTGCCACCTCCCGAGGCGATCACGAGGCAGAAGCCGATCCTGGACAGGGTTCTGCGAGATGCTCTCGCACGGGTTGCCGACACCATCGTTGTGGACGATCTGGCCAATCCAGATTTGTCAGGACGCTACCAGGCGACCCGAAGGCTCCTCGCGGCCCTGCCTCCAGTGCCCGTGGGGCACACCGGTGGACCGCTTGGCATGCCGGGCGAGACGGGGTCGGAGACCGCGGTGCGTCTCGCGACCGGGCTTACGAACTCGGTGCTGGCAATTCAGGGGCCACCCGGCACTGGGAAGACACACACCGGCGCACAGATGATCCTCGCGCTGCTCAGGCAAGGTCGCACGGTCGGCATCACCGCCGCCAGTCACAAGGCGATCGTAAACCTGTTGGACAAGACAATGGAGCTCGCGGCTGCGAACAATGAGGTGGGCATCGTCCGTGCAATCCAACGCGGGTCAGGCGATGACCGGTGCAAGGACCCGGCGGTCGAATTCACCGAGTCGAATGTCAGGGTCGAAACATCCGTTCTAGACGGTAGCAAGAACCTGATCGCCGGTACGCCTTGGCTCTTCTCGCGTGAACCACTAGACGGCACTCTGGATGCACTCTTCATTGATGAAGCGGGCCAGATGGCACTTGCGAATGCGGTGGCTGCGTCAACGGCGGCGAAACAGCTGTTCCTGCTTGGCGACCCTCAGCAACTCGCGCAACCGACCCGTGGCACCCATCCGGAGGGCACTGGAACCTCCGCACTGGAACACATGCTTGGGGAACGCGTCACGATCCCGGATACGCATGGGGTCTTCCTTGAGACCAGTTACCGGATGCATCCAGCAATCTGCCAATTCATTTCTGATCAGTTCTACGAGGGAAGGCTTCGCTCCAAGGAAGTGTGCGGAAGACAGGACATCGCCCGGTTTGGTGCGGGTCTCAGGATCATTTCCGTTAGCCACGAGGGAAACCGCACCGATTCCTCAGAAGAAGTCGCGGCGATCACCCAGGCCTGCAATGCACTCATCGGGTCTCGCATGACCGATTCCGACGGCAAGACGAGCCGATTGGCACCGAAGGACATCATGGTAGTTGCGCCATCTAACCGGCAGGTCTCCCTTCTGGACCAACTCGTCCCGGTCGGTGTGCAATGTGGCACGGTCGACCGATTCCAGGGCCAGGAAGCTCCGGTCGTGTTCTTCTCAATGACCGCTTCGGATGGGACGGAACTCTCCCGGGGACTTGAGTTCCTGTTCAGTCCCAATCGCCTGAATGTGGCGATTTCGCGGGCAAAAACACTTGCTGTTCTTGTATGCAGCCCGGATCTGCTTTCACCTCGGTGCAACTCGGCGGATGAACTTCACCTAGCCAACACAGTGTGCCAACTTGCGGATACCGCCACACCCCTCGAGAAAATCTAGCCGGGCCAAACTCGTCAACTCGGATCAGGTTTCCAGAAACGGCTGAGGAACGGCAGATGGGAACGAGGGCGTCTAGCTCACCCTCGCGATGCCACAAACCCTTCGAGGTCGGCGACGGTAAATCGTCCGGGGCGACTCCCCGATGCATGCATCCGGGCAACGGTCTCCTGCAACACAGCGTTGTGGGGCGTTGGCACGCCGTGCAACCGACCCATCCGAACTACCTCGCCATTCAGGAAATCTGTCTCTAACGACGTAGCCCCGCGCATCAGGCTTTGCCACGTTGACCCAAGATTTCGCTGTCCGGGCGCCATTGCGGTTTCGCCTCGCGAACGTGCAACGCGTGCGTTGAACTCTTCGGCGTTTTCAAATGCCAATCCCGACGCGATCAGGCAGTCTTCACCCTCTCGTCGAACCTCGCGAAGGAACGGCGCACTGTCGCCCGCCCCGTCCGTGATCGCGCCAAGCGAGTTGCCCAGGTTTCCAAGGAACTTGGCGCGTTTTGCCTCCATGACGCGGTGGTGCGCATTGACGGCATAACCGGCTTTGATGAGGTCAGAGACTGTCCGTTGGGTGACGTCATCTGTGCCGACCGGATACCGGCCGATATCCATGAAGCCGGCATTCCCACGGATGGGATTGGAAACCACGCCGGGTTCAAGGTAGACCCCAGGCACATTCAGCATCACGCCGTGGACATTCTCGAACAAGCGCAATGCCCGATCCTCGTTCGTGATTCCGTTCTGGAGGCAGAAGATGGGCACGGACATCGGGTCGGCACCAGCGTCGCGGACCTCCCGGAGGGCTGTTTCGGTGTCTTGCGACTTCACGCACAGAAGGATCACATCGCCGGGCTGGACCCCGGTATCACGCAAGTCAATCGTGGCGGGTACATGCAAGACAAATGTCTCGTCGGGCGTGACAAGTGACAGGCCAGCCTCACGGATCCGATTCACGTGCGCTGCCCGGCCCACGAGCAGTACCGAATGGCCCGTCCGCCACAG
>BJHB01000493.1:0-2499 GCA_014191415.1 Chloroflexota bacterium | reverse complement strand
GGTCGGGGCCGACCCATTCTTTCCCGATCCCGACAACGATCCCTTTGGCAAACGTGAGGCACATCCAGTCGCCGAACGCGCTACCTTCCTTTCTGCCGTTGCGCTTGCAGATGGCGGCACCCTCACGCTGTGCACACCCGATTCCGTCGAGGGCCGTGAGGCGTATCCCGCCAGGTGGTTGCTCGAATTTGCCGAGGCCCGTCACGGATCTCCTCTTCCGTACGGCCGCAGCCTCCGTGACCTCTCGGCTGCCGACCCGGTTCCTTTTTGGTTGGACCACCGCGTTTCATTCCGGGATGGCGCAAGGCAGGCGACCGGGGATCATCGACCCCGGGCCGGTGCCGGGGCTCCTAGCGCCCATGCAACTTCCGGTGGTGGCACCGGGGCCGTACGTCGCGCTGTCGCCTTGAGCGTCGAGGATCGGCGGATCGGTGCGATGGCCCGGTGGGTTGATACCGGCCGTCCGGCCCCGGAACATCCGCTCGTGACCGGAGACTTGCCAGTGAGCGCGTTGTGGCGGCGTGCCAAGGCCAGTGCCACGGACATGGCGTCATTCACGGAGTACGACGGCAACGTCGGGCTCTTGCGCACGTCGTCCCAGACGCTGACGCGCGCATTAGAAGGTAGCCTGTCCGCCACCCGGTTTGAGACATGGGCGACCTGTCCGTACCGTTCGTTCCTCAAGGACGTGTTGCGGGTCACGCCAACCCGGATCCCGGCCGACACCTGGGGGGTCGATCCGATGGTGCGCGGGACCGCCGTCCATGCGGTTCTTGAAGCGTGGTATCGCGAACTCCGCACACGCGAACGGCTGCATGCAGATCGCCCTCCAGATGCGTCCGACCTCGAGCTGCTGAACACGATTGCGTCGGCGGTCATCGCGAAACTCGAAGGAGCGGGCGCGGCCGGGTATCCGGTGGTGTGGCGAGCGTCGCGTGCCGTGTTGGTTGCAGAGCTGCGCGAGTTTGCGATTTCGGACGGAGCCCAACGCCTGAAAACCGGTCTGGTGCCGATCCATTTCGAACAGTGGTTCGGGAAGGAATCGCGTCGACACCGCACCGTCACCGGCGAAAAACCGTGGCCGGGGGTCACCATTGCGGTTGACGTCCCCGACGATATCGATGCCGACTTTCTTGTCAATCAGGCTTCTACCGCCGTCCCCGACGATGCACGCCCTGACACAGGCCAAGCGGACCGCGTGACCAACTCCGTGGCAGTAACTTTCCGAGGTGCCATCGACCGCGTTGATTGCTCGGACGATGGTCGCCGCGCGTGGGTGATCGACTACAAGACCGGCTCACCGGATCGGTTCAGGAAGCTTTCACAGGACCCGGTTCTGTCGGGTAAAGCGGTGCAACTTGCCCTGTATCGCTACGCGGCCAGTCAGGCACTTGGTTTTGACGAGGTCGGTGCGTCCTACCGGTTCGTTTCGGGTCGCGGTGCGGGAACTGAACACTCGGTTGTTGTCATCCAACGGGCCGATCAGCGGTTGCGGGAAGTGGTCACCGTGGTTGCTACCGGGATGGTCCACGGCGCCTTTCCGCAGGTGCCGGGGAGAGACGAGGAAAATTGCCGCATTTGTGACTTCCGCATGGTGTGTCCCGGCAACCTTGAGGCGGTGCGGGGACGCACAAGACAGACGGCAAGCGGTGCGATTCACGATCACCTTGCGCCGAAGGTCGCGCGTGAAGTTGACGGTACCGAGGACGAGTTTTCTGACGAAGGGGACGAGGAGTGAGCGCCGGCATGCCAACGCCACTTTTCGATGCTGCGGCGAGGCACCGCCTAATCACCGACCTTGATACGACATTCGTTGTCGATGCCGGTGCCGGGACGGGCAAGACGCATACGTTGGTCGCGAGGATCGTCTCGCTCGTCGCGAATGGACGCTTGGAGATCGGGGCGTTAGCAGCGATTACGTTCACGGAAGCCGCGGCTGCCGAACTTCGTGACCGCATACGCGGCGGTCTAGACCGGGAAGCTACGAACCCGGATGCATCGGACCTGTCGCGTGAGTACTGCCGCATCGCGTCTGATGCAATTGATGAGGCTTCAATTCAGACGATACACGCGTTCTGTGGCACCTTGCTCCGGACATTTCCCCTTGAGGCGTCGCTTCCCCCCGGTTTCACCACGTGGGACACACTCGATCAATCGCGTGCATTTGATGAAACGTTCCGCGCCTGGCTCCGGGATGAACCGGAACCCGGGACGGTGCTGGAGGCAGATCTCGCATATGCCCTCCGCCTCGGCCTGAACCCGGAGGACTTGCGTGCACTGGCTTCGCGCTATGCCGAAGCCCCGGTTCCCGGCCCACCTGGTCCCCAGACCATCTACGGGAATGGCTCGCCCGCGAACCCGGATCGGGGAACAGACCTGCTATCCAAAAGGGGTGGTCCGGCGCGTGTGAGCCCGGACGCAATCGATGCGGTCGTGAGGGAAGTCCTTGGAACGTTCGATGCAATCGAAGCCTTGCTACCTCGCGCCCGCAAGGGTGAA
>BJHB01000492.1:0-2512 GCA_014191415.1 Chloroflexota bacterium | reverse complement strand
GCGCATCAAATGAGCCAAGTCCTCATAGAGAACCCCGTCTCTCGGCGGCGATCACGTAGCTGTTGCTCGGTGGCGCGCCAAACGCTGAAGTGAACGAGGTTGAATTGCGGAGGCAGTGCGATAATCACGACTGAGGGATCGCGATGACGCAAACACTTGCCTCTGGAAGCACGATTGTCGCGCCGGCCGAAGCCTACCGCCTCACGACCCCACCTGGTACGCGAGTTGAACTCAGTGACATCGCGCTGAAGTCGCTCGACGCGGCGGTCGCCGGCCTGACGAGGAGTGCCGTCGGCTCCATGCGCGGGCGGGCGGTCACGATGGTGCAGAGCGCGATTGGCACCGCAATTACGCGCCGAGTCGAAGCACGTTGGTCATCGTTCGGTATCGCGATTGCAGGTCGCATCGACGCGACAAACGTCACGACCCAGTGGCTGACCGGAGCTGTTGTCAACGCAAACAATGTCTTCGCGATCGCGGTGATCGCACCAAGAGTGAATGGGCAGATCACCTGCCTTGTTGACACCAAAGGTGCATTGGCGTTGGGACTTGGCTTAGGGTTCGCATCGACCGTGCTGCGACTGATGCGTCGTCGCCCCTGAGACACTCACGCAGAACAGATTTCCAAACAATTGAAGGGGGAGTGGCCATCTGACCCCTCCCCCTTCGTCGCTACCAACCGCCGAATCGGCTAGGGTTCGTGCCCTAGATGTACGCCTCTTGGGTATCACGGTCAAAGATGTGCATCTTGCTCATGTCAAGCACCATCTCAACCTCATCACCGATGTCGGCGCGGGTTCGGGGGTCAACTCGGGCAACCATCATCTTCTCTCCAGCCAACAGGTAGAGATAGATTTCCGCACCGAGTGGCTCGGTCACATCAACACGTGCCCGCATCCGGGCGTCGGTCTCGACCTCCGGGGGTGCGTACTTCGGCTCATACATGTCTTCCGGACGGATACCGAAGAAACACTCACGGCTCTGCTTCTTGAGCAACGGCTCAAGGCGCTCACGATGTGTGACCGGCACCGGCACCCGGAAACTAACGCAGTTCACCCACATGTCAGCCACGTCACCCTCGATCTTCGCGTCAACGAAGTTCATCGAAGGACTGCCGATGAAACCGGCCACGAACATGTTCTTCGGGTGATCATAGAGAACCTGAGGGGCATCGATCTGCTGCAGCACGCCGTCGCGAAGCACCGCGATACGGCTTCCCATCGTCATCGCCTCAACCTGGTCGTGGGTGACGTAGATGACAGTGGTTTGCAGGCGCTGGTGCAAGCGGATGAGTTCAGCCCGCATCTGGACGCGCAACTTCGCATCAAGATTGGAAAGTGGCTCATCCATGAGGAAGACCTTGGGCTCACGCACGATCGCACGTCCAAGTGCGACACGCTGCCTCTGGCCACCGGACAGCTGCTTAGGCTTGCGCTGGAGCAGGTCGGTCAAGCCCAACAGCTCGGCCGCATCCTGGACCCGGCGGTCGATTTCCTTCTTAGGGGTACGACGCAACTTGAGACCGAACGCAAGATTGTCGTAGACGCTCATGTGCGGGTAAAGCGCGTAGGACTGAAAGACCATCGCAATGTCGCGGTCCTTCGGAGCTACGTCGTTTACCAGTCGGTCACCAATGAAGACAGCGCCCTCGCTGATCTCTTCAAGACCCGCGATCATTCGAAGGGTGGTGGACTTGCCGCACCCGGACGGTCCGACCAGAACAAGGAACTCCTTGTCCTTCACTTCGATATTGACGTCGCGCACTGCGGTTACTTCACCGAAGCGCTTCGTCACATGTTCCAGGGTTACGCTTGCCATTCCGCGAAACTCCTCACACCAATTGTTCTAGCACCGGATGGGTCCCGTTCGGACCGCCCAATTCTGGGCACTCCCCACGGGACACGCACGCGAGCCGACACTACGACGCTTTCACGTCCGGCGGAAACAGAACTTTCAGACCATCGGCCTCATTCCGCCAGTGTTGTGAACCGACGCTCAACGAAGGCAGCAACACCTATCGTGTTCACGTCCCCGTCTCGACCGTTCAAGGCGAACTCCATCGGTGGCGTCAGTGTAGCATCGACTAAGACTGGCGCATAGCTATCAAGGATGCGCGGCGTGTGGAGGCGGATCCTTCGTGACAAGTTTGGTGATCGGGACTGCAGCTGGACTGAACCCTTACGTTGCACTGTTGGTAGCGGGAGCGATTGCAGGGTGGACAAACCGACTTCAGTTAGCCCCTGACCTTGGCGTGGACGGCGTCGGGGTGTGGCGACTGGTTGCGCTGTTCGCCGGTGCTGCCTTGGCAATGGACCTCACTCTGGGCAAAGTCCGCCGCTTCGCCTGGATGATGCGTCGCGTGAGTGAGGCATCCTCGACGATTGCCGGGGCCGTGGGTGCCTCAATGGTTTGCCCTGACGGCGTACCGATCTGGGTGGCGGCCATCAGTGGATCCGCAGGATCCTTCGCCATCGCATCCCTGATATCCAGAATTGCTTCGCATGGCGCACGG